>SHZU01000005.1 GCA_009692115.1 Gemmatimonadota bacterium
GTCATGGCAGAGGGGAGAGGGATCGGTACGGTGACCAGCTACCTGCTCAGGAATGCCGCCGTCTTCGACGGCAGCAGTCCGAACCTGACCGAGGACGACGTCGTGATCGAGAACGGCCGGATCGTCGATATCGCTCCCCGGCTGTCCGCGGCCACTGCCACGCAGATCGATCTGGCTGGGCAGACCCTGATGCCCGGCATTATCGACGCCCACGTGCATGTGTATGCCTCGGAGCTGAATCTGACCAGCAACATGCGCCGGCCATGGACCTACCTGGCGCAGTATGCTCATGGCTTTCTGGGTCACATGCTCAGCTACGGTGTGACATCCATCCGTGACGTTGGCGGTGGCGACTACGGGCTGGCGCAGGCGCTGGCCAACGGCCTGGTCACGGGGCCACGATTGTTCTACGGCGGCCGGCTGCTCTCGACCACCGGAGGGCATGCCGATTGGCGTCCCGGCCAGGAGGATGACCACGATCACCTGCTCTGTAACTGTGGTGCCATCGACCAGAAGCTGGCCGTGCTGGCCGATGGCCCGGACGCGGTGCTCCGCGCGGTGCGCGACGAGCTGCGGCGCGGCGCCGACCATATCAAGATCGTAGCCTCCGGGGGCGTCGCCTCGCCGAACGACCCCGTCGACAACCTGCAGTTCACCGACGATGAGATCCGCACGATCTGCGACGAGGTGACCCGCCACGGCCGGTACGTCGCCGCGCACTGTCACCCGGCTGCCGCCATCGAACGGAGTGTCCGTCTGGGCGTTCGCACCATCGAGCACGGCACGCTGATCGACGACGCCACCGCGCGTTACGTGGCCGAGCAGGGGGCCTATCTGGTGCCGACCATGGCGGTGATCTACGCGTTCCATGAAGATGGCGCCAAGTACGGTCTGCCAGCGGCGAGCGTGCGAAAGGTCGGCGAGGTGATCGGTCACGCGCAAAGCGGCATGGAGCGGATGAAGAAGGCCGGCTGCAAGATCGGATTTGGTACTGACCTGCTCGGTCCCCAGCACACCCGTCACGGCACCGAGTTCGGCTTGCGGAGGGACGTCTTCACGCCGCTGGAGATTCTCCGGCAGGCAACCTCCACGAACGCCGAGATTCTCAATCGTAGCGGCGAGATCGGCTGCATCCGGGTCGGCGCACGGGCCGACCTGATCGCCGTCCGCGGCAATCCGCTGGACGACATCGAACTGCTTGCCGCGCAGGGTCGACATCTTTCGCTGATCATGTGCGACGGCGCGGTGTACAAGGACGAGAACCGATGAGCGAAATGAACACCAGTCAGTCTCTCGCATCATTGACCCTGAGCGACGGCCGCCGGTTGGCCTACGCAGAGGTCGGTGACCCGCAGGGGAAGCCGTTGCTCCTGCTGACCGGTACCGGGACCGGGCGATCCCAGGCGTACTGGTTCGATGCCGCAGCGCGAACGGCAGGGATCCGCCTGATCGTCACAGATCGGCCCGGCTATGGACATTCCGATCCGCGGGCCGATCTCACCTTCCTCAACCACGTGGACGACGTTCGTGAGCTGCTCGACCATCTGAAGCTGACGCGCGTCAGCGCCGCCGGCATGTCCGGCGGTGGGGGCTATGCACTGGCTTGTGGCTACCGACTCCCCGACCGGATCGAGCGGGTGGTCATGGTCTGCGGTATGGTCCCAGTGCCACCGGAGCTGTTCAGGAAAATGTCGCGGTCCGTCCGGCTGATCTTCTGGCTCACGCGCCACATGCCGCGCCTGGCCGTGTGGATGATGGAACGCGGCATGCGCGCTCAGGGCGCACTGAACGACGCGGCATTGCAACGGCGGCTCAAAGGGAGGCCCGAAGCGGACCGCCGCGTACTGGAGCGCCGTGAGATGCGCGAACTGTCCTTCGGTCCGCCAGCTCTCGACGCGATGCGTCAAGGCATGAGCATTTTCGTTTACGAGATGGGCCTGTACGGCCGCCCGCTGGGCTTCGATCTCTCCCAGGTTCGCGTGCCGGTGAGAGTCTGGCACGGACAGCGGGATGCCAACGTGGTGGTCGATATCGCGCGCTACGTAGCTGCAGAGGTTCCGGGAGCGACGCTGCACATCGAGCCCGAGGCGGCCCACTTGTTCGCGTTTGGCGATCCTGCCGGCCTGATGCAACAGGTGATGGCGCCGTGACAGCATGCACAGCGTTTGCAACGTGGTGGTCACAACTCGGAGCCGACCACTCTGACGTGCGAACTGCCGCCTAACCACAGCTTGCTGCAGCCGGGCGCGCGGCTCGCCGCTCGCCAAGTCGCGGCCGCGGCGCCATGTTGTGATTGATCGTTGCCGCGGCCGCTCAGCCCCGATGGCGCGCCCGCAGCAGAAGCTGGATCCGTTAGAACATCTCCACCGCAAGGGATGGCCATGCTTGAAAGCCGAATCGTTGGTCGATCGTGGCGCGCCGTGCTCACGATTCTGGGGAGCGTGCTCGCGCTGGCCTGTGGCGCGGCTGCCACCGAATCGCCTGGCGGATTGACCTCGCCCGTCCTCGTGCGGCAGCAGCTGGACGTCGTCTATGCGGCGCTGGATCCGGCGCAGAAGCTCGATTTGTATCTTCCGTCCACGGGGGCCGGCCCCTTTCCGCTGGTGATCTGGATCCATGGCGGCGGCTGGTTCCAAGGCGATAAGGTCCTTGATACGCTCTCGGTCCAACTACTGACGACTCGCGGGTTTGCGCTCGCCTCACTCAACTATCGGCTCAGCGGGGTCGCGCGCTACCCGGCTGCGGTCCAAGATGTGAAGGCCGCGATTCGCCATCTGCGAGCGAATGCGGCGCGGTACGCGCTGCTGCCCGACCGGGTAGCGCTTTGGGGGAGCTCGGCAGGCGCGCACTTGGCCGCGCTGGTCGGCGTAACCGGTGACATCGCGATGTTTGATGACCCCGCGCTCGGGAACAGTGCGCAGTCGGCCCGGGTGCAAGCCGTCGTCAGTTGGTTCGCACCAACGGAGATACTGACGATGGATACCGACAACGCTGCGCAGGGCTGTCCGCTGTTTGGCGGCACCGGGCATGACAGTCCCACCTCCCCGGAGGGCCTCTTTCTTGGCGCGCGGCCGTCCAGCGTGCCCATCGTGGCCCGCGATGCCAGTCCGGTGACGTGGCTGACGGTCGACGACCCGCCCTTCCTCTTGCAGCATGGCGGCCGGGATTGCATGGTGCCGACGCGTCAAAGCGTGCGTCTGCGCGACGGCCTGCGCGCGCTGACGAGTGACACGACGCGGTCGAGCTGGACGCTTTTCCCACAGGACGGGCATGGAGGCCCGTCGTTCACCACGCCGGCCAATGTCGAGCTGGTGATCGCGTTCCTCGCTCGGTATCTTCGCTAAGCGGCGGTCGGCCGCTCGACCGTCCGGCTCCGCGAGGCGGTCTAAAACAAAGTTAGCCAGACGACCGGTTGGGGCGTGAGAGCGTTTGGTGTCTGAATAGCCCGGGGTGCCGCTGAACGGAACCGCCGAATCACCGGTGCACGGCAATTCACATCAGAGGAGAGAGTATGGACAACGTGAACCTCGTGAAAAATCTCTACGAGGCGTTTGGCCGCGGAGAGGTCCCGACCGTTCTTGGTGGGATGAGTCCTGACATCCACTGGCATGAGGCGGAAAGCAACCCGTACATGCCAAGCGGCGAAGCATGGGTTGGGCCGGACGCCATCCTGAACAATCTGTTCGTGCGACTGGGCACAGAGTGGGACGGGTTCGCCGTCCATCCGAAGTTGTTCCACGATGCTGGCGGCAGCGTGATTGTCGAAGCCCGCTACAGCGGAACGTACAAGGCGACCGGGAAGAGCATGGACGTGCAGGTGTGCCACGTCTGGGACGTTAAGGACGGCAAGGCAACCCGGTTCCAGCAGTACTTGGACACGGCGAAGTTTCGAGACGTCATGGGCGCGAGGTAGGGCGCGCGATTCGGAAGTTCCCGGAGCATGGCGGGGCGCGCGTCGGGTGCGCCGGACAGGTGGGGCGCGTTCAGCGCCCGGAAGTGGCTCTCGACGACCAGCAAAGTTTTCCAGAGCAGCGCCGTGGCGTTCTCGACGTACTTGAAGCGCTGGGCGGCCGACGGGCGGAGCCGGACCGCGGCGAACGGCGATGCGATCACGTTAGTGGTGCGCAGATGGGGCCAGTGCTCGGCGGGGAAGGCGTAGTCCGCCGTCATCCGCGTCCAATGCCGCTCGAGTCGGCCCGCGCGATCGTCTGGAGCGCGGCCTTGACCTCGGGCTGGTGCTTCTTGGGCACCGCGTCGGGGGCATTCCGGAGCTTGGGATTCCAGCAGCGCTGCTCCGCGCCCTCGGGGTAGACGGTGGCCATCGGCGATCGTGAGCTTCGGCGCCGAGAGACCACGCCGCTTCAGGTCGCGGAGGACAGCGGCCCAGCTCTCCGTCGATTCCCGCTGCCCGCTGGTGACGGCCAGGACGTGCTTCTGCCCATCGGCATCGGTGCCGATCAGCACGAAGAGCGCGGCCTTGCTGGTGTCGAGCCCGGCTTTCACATACACCCCGTCGGCCCAGAGGTAGACGAGGCGGCAGTCGGTGAGACCGCGATGATCTTCTGGTCTGACATGTGACGCTTCCTCCAACGCGACAGGGCAACTGCACCACGGGCCGCCGTTTGATTATTCAGGGATCCGTGCCCAGTTCTGCAATGATGGCCTCGAGTAGCCGGGTCACGTCAGGATCGCGGTCGATCAGCCGGGAGGCGATGTCGCTGCCTGCCAGCCGGGCTGGATGGGAGCCCCGGAGAATCCGGAGGACGTTGTACTGGCTGGCGGTCAGACTGCTGGTGCTCTTGAGGACCTTGACCCATGGTTCGTTGAGACGGGCGGCGACCGTGAGCAAGCCGAGCAAGGCTTCCTGCTCGGGCAACGCAAACGGCTTGGCCCGCTTCAGAACCTCGGCGATCGTTCTTGTCATGCCGAGATATGGTCGTTATAACGACTATCGTCAGGAGGTTGGTATTGGGCTTCGGCGGCGTGGCGGCGCCAGCCGGTCCGCTCTAGATTCTTCCCTGGCGGTATTCGCGCCACCACCGTTCCGCCCTCGGAGATCCGCATGAACCACCGATCCGCCCTCGCCGGTGCCTTGGCCGCTGTCCTGCTCGTCGGCAACCTCGCCGCCCAAGACAAAGCCACCTGGGACGTCACCCAACCCCGCGGCAAAACCAGGACAATCGCCTTCACCACCACCGAGGGCACCTGGATGTCGGTCGACCAAAGCCCCAATGGCCAGTGGCTGGCGTTCGACTTGCTCGGCCACATCTACTGGATGGCGGCCACCGGCGGACCGGCCACGGCCTTGACCCAAGGCACCGGCATCGCCATCAACACCCACCCGCGGATCTCCCCGGACGGGAAGCTGATTGCCTTCGTCTCGGATCGAAAAGGCCAGAACAATCTCTGGGTCATGAACGCCGACGGCACCGAACCCCGAGCGGTCTTCACTGACAATGCGGTCCGGGTGTCGATGCCGGCGTGGACCCCCGACGGCCAGTACATCGTGGTGGTCCGCCAAGGGCTGCCCACCGGCGGGCAACCCGGCAGCGGCGGACTCTGGATGTATCACAAGGACGGCGGCACCGGCGTCGAGTTGCTGGCCAGTTCCCGGCAACCCGGCGCAACGTGGCCCAGCGTCTCCCGCGACGGACGGTACCTCTACTATCAAGCCTCCGCCGGTTCGTGGCAGGCTGGGTATGGCGGCCGGCCGGACTTCCTCGGCGGCTCGGCCCAGGTCCGGCGGCTCGACCTCAAGACCGGCGAGATCATCCCGATCTCCTTCGGGGAGCAGTCGCAACAGGTCCAGACCTCGAGCGGCGGGATGGCTGCGCCCGAGGTCTCACCCGACGGCACGTGGCTGGCGTTCGTCCGGCGGATTCCGGACGGGACGATTTCCTGGAAGGGGCACACCTTCGGCCCCCGCTCGGCGCTCTGGCTCCGGAACTTGGAAACCGGCGCCGAGCGATTGGCCATGGACCCGGTGGAACAAGACATGGTCGAGGGCGGGAAGGTGCTCCGGCCGTTCCCGGGCTACTCGTGGAGCGCCGACGGGCGGACGATCGTCGTCACTCAGGGCGGCCAGATTCGGCGGCTCGACGTGGCCTCGGGTACCGTCTCCACCATTCCCTTCACCGCCAAGGTTGATCGGACGATTTCGGAGTTGGCCAACACCCAGAGCCGGATTACCGACGATCCGTTTCCAGTCCGTTTTACACGGTGGCAAACGGCCTCGCCCGACGGGAAGAAACTGGCGTTCCAGGCGGTCGGCCGGATCTGGCTGATGGACCGGCCCGGCGGGACCCCGCGCCGGCTGACCGGGGCCGGGTTCGAGCCGTTTGAATACGCCCCGGCCTGGTCGCCGGACGGACAATGGATCGCGTTTACCAGTTGGACCGACTCGATCGGCGGCCACCTTTACCGAATCCGAGCCAGCGGCGGCACCCCCGAGGCGCTGACCCGCCAGCCAGCCGAGTACATCAACCCGGCCTGGAGTCAGGACGGCGCCGAGTTGGTCGTGGCGCGCGGTGCGGGCGAAAGCCGGCGGGGCCGCGGCGTGGTGTGGAACGCCTATTGGGACTTGGTCCGAGTGCCGGCGGCCGGCGGAGCGACCAACTTCGTGGCCCGGGTCAATTCCTCGCTCGACGGCAATGCCGGGAGCGCGTTCAACAATATCCGGAGTCAGATTGTCCGGGCCTCCTATGGCCCGGAGGGACGGATCTTCTATCCCCAACTGGCCGCCACCGCCACCGGCCTCGAGTCGACCCTGTTCTCGATCCGGCCGGACGGCCTCGACCGCCGGGCCCATTTCACCTTCCCCTACGCCGACGAAGTGGTTGCCTCGCCGGATGGGAAGTGGATCGCGTTCCAGGAATCAGACAACGTCTATGTGACGCCGTTTCCGTATGCGGGGAGCGGAAGCGCGCCGGTCCGGATCGACCGGGCCCGGGCCAAGCTCCCGACCACGAAACTCAGCAAGGAAGGCGGGCTCTTCCCACGGTGGCGGGACAACAGCACGGTGGAGTTCGGGAGCGCGAGTCGCTACTTCACCTACGGCGTCGACACCAAGCGGGCCGACACCACCGAGATCAAACTGGTCGTCCCGCGCGACATTCCGGCTGGCACGGCGGCGTTCACCAACGCCCGGATCATCACTCTGGCCAAGCGGCAGGTCGTCACCGGTACCGTGGTGGTGCGCGGTGGCCGGATCAGCTGCGTGGGCCGCTGCCCGGTGCCGGCCGGCGCCAGGGTCTTCAACGCGGGCGGGAAGACCATCGTTCCCGGCTTCATCGACGTGCATTCCCACAACTACCGCGAGCACCGGGGAATCATTCCGCAGAAGAATTACGAGGGGGCCATCTTCCTGGCCTACGGCATCACCACGACGATGGATCCGTCGATGTGGTCCGAGAACCTCTTCCCCACCGCCGAGATGGTCGATGCCGGGACCATCATCGGGTCGCGGGTGTTCAGCACCGGCGATCCGCTCTACGCCGGCGACGGGTCACGCCAAGAGGATTTCACGTCGTATGAGGTGGCCGAGGCGGGCATCAAGAAACTGGCGAGCTGGGGCGCGGTGTCGCTCAAGCAGTATCTCCAACCCCGGCGCGAACAGCGCCAGTGGGTCACCGAGGTGGCCCGGAAAGTCGGCCTCCAAGTTACATCCGAGAACGACAACCTCGAGTACACGTTAGGCATGATCATGGACGGGCATACCGGGTTCGAACACCCGATGAGCTACACCCCGCTCTATGGCGACTTCACCACCTTCCTTGGGAAGGCCCAAGCCACCTACTCGCCGACCTTCATGGTGGGCGGCCCGGGCCCCTGGAACGAGGAGTACTGGTATCAAGAGTCCGAAGTCTGGAAAGATCAGAAGACCCGCCGGTTCATCCCGTGGATGCAGTTCATTCCGCAGACCCGGGAACGGATGATGCGGCCGGCCACCGACTACAGCTTCCCGTGGATTGCTCAAGGCTTGGCCGATATCATCGCGGCCGGCGGCTTCGGCACCATCGGCGCTCACGGCCAACACAACGGACTCGGCTCCCACTGGGAAACCTGGATGGCCGCCTCGGCGCTCGGACCGATGGGAGCCTTGGAGGTGGCAAGCCTCCACGGGGCCCGATTCATCGGCAAGGAGCAGGATCTCGGCTCGATCGAAGTCGGCAAGTTGGCCGACTTCATGGTGCTGAACACGAATCCGCTGGACAACATCCGGAACACCGCCGACATCATGTATGTGGTCAAGGGTGGCGTCGTGTACGATGACGAGACCCTGAACGAGGTCTGGCCCCGGCAGAAATCGTACGGCACCGGGCATTGGCTGATTCCCGATGCCCTGAAACAGGACGACAAGCCGATCCGGCCATGAACCCGACTACGCTGGTGGCCACCGCCGGCCTGGCGCTCGCGCTGTCCGGAAGCGAGGGCCGGGCCCAAGCCCGTCCGGAGATCATTCGGACCGAGCACGGGGTTCCCCATATCTACGCCGCCGATTTTCGGCAGGCCGGCTATGGTCTCGCTTGGGTCGAACTGGAAGACTACGGAGTCCGGGTCGTCAACGCCGTGATCAGCGGTCGGGGTGAGATGGGCCTCGTCTACGGCCCCGACAGCCTCGCACAGGATTTCGCCCGCCGGCCAATTCACGCGCTCGCCAAGCTGGTGTGGCCGCGATTGGAACTTCCCACCCGCCAGATGTACCAGGGGTTTGCGGAGGCCATCAACGATTACGTGACCCGGCACCCCACTGAGTTCGCCCCGCAAATCGAGCCGGTGTTTCAAGGCTGGGACGTTCTGGCCCGCGAAATAGCCGCTCCCGACATCAGCGGAGCCCGGCGGCTGCTCAACCGGAAGACCAATCCACCCGCCACTCGCAATGACGACGAAGGGTCCAACGCCTGGGCCTTCGCGCCTTCACGCACTGCCTCGGGCCGAGCCATCCTGCTCCGGAACCCACACCTGTCCTGGGACGCCGGCTACTACGAAGCCCACCTCGTCATTCCCGGCCAGCTCGACTTCTACGGCGATTTCCGAATCGGGGGAGCCTTCGCGGTGGTGGGCGGGTTCAACCGCGATTTGGGATGGGCCACCACCAACAACGCGGTGGACAATGACGAACTCTACGCCGTGCCGTTGGCCCGGGGGCGGCAAGACCGGATCATTGTCGACGGGCGACCGGTACCGCTGACCAAGACCCTGGTTGCGGCCGGGAGCGAGACCCGGGAGGTCTGGTCTTCGCCGTTCGGACCGGTCATCGGCCGGAAAGACGGCACGGCTTACATCCTGAAAACCGCCAGCGCGGGCGAGTGGCGGGGCGGCGAGCAGTTTTTGAAGATGATGCGGGCCACCTCGTTGGCCGAATGGCAAGCGGCCATGAAGATCCGGGCCCGGACCACGTCCAACCTGACCTACGCCGACCGGGCCGGGAACATTTTCTATGTCTGGAACGGGGCGCTGCCCGCGTTGCCTCACCCGCCCGGGGGCGACTCGCTCATCGTACCGGCTCGGACCCGCCGCGGAATGTTCTCGCGCCTGGTGCCCTGGGATTCGATGCCGATGGTCACCAACCCGGCCACGGGCTACCTCCACAACGAAAACGACTCGCCGCACTTCGCCAATCTCGAAGCACCGCTCGATCCGGCCCGGTTTCCGCCCAACGTCGAGCGGCCGAGTCTCCGGTTGCGAAGCCAGCACGCGCTCGACATGATTCGATATCCCGAGGACAAATTCTCGCTCGAGGATGTGATTCGAACCAAGCACAGCTATCGGATGCTGCTGGCCGAACGGATGCTTCCCGAGTTGCTCCGCGCGGCGGAGTCGGCCGTGCCGGCTCCTCCGGCCGATGCGGTGGCGGTCCTGGCGGCCTGGGACCGGTCGGTGGCGCCGCAGTCGCGCGGGGGCGTCCTGTTCGAGAGCTGGTGGCGCCACTACACCGCCCGAGTCAAGCAGCCGTTTGCCGTGGAGTGGTCGATTACCGAGCCGATCAGCACCCCGCGGGGATTGGCCAATCCGAGTGAGGCGGTGGCCGCGCTCACAGTGGCCGCGGATTCGGTGCTGAGGCGGTATGGCCGGATCGACGTAGCCTGGGGTGAGGCCCATCGCATCCGGCTCGGCGGGCGGGACATTCCGGTCGGTGGCTGCTCGGGCGACTTGGGCTGTTTTCGAGTCCTCTCGTTCCGAGACGAGCCCGACGGGAAACGATCCGCCCAAGGCGGCGACGGTTGGATCTTGGTGGTCGAGTTCGGCGACGTGCCGCGCGCGTTTTCGGTCCTGGCCTACGGCCAGTCCAATCGGGTCGACTCTCCATTGTATGCCGATCAGGCCGAGCGGTTTGCGCTCGGTGACTTGAAACCGGTAGCGTTTACCCGCGCCGACGTGGAACGAACTGCCGTGAAGCGCTACCGCGCAGGAGAAACCAAATGACCTACCATCGTCGCGATTTCGTTGCCTCCTTGGCCGCCGTTCCGTTCGGCGTACTCAAGTGGCAACAGCCGGCCACGATTCTCGTCAACGGCAACATCGTCACCATGGACCCGGCGCGGCCGCGAGCCACGGCGCTCGCGATTTTGGGTGACCGGATCCTGGCGGTGGGCAGCAACGAGGAGATCCGGCGGCTGGCGGGGCCGCTCACCAAACGGATCGACCTCGCCCGGAAGACCGTGGTGCCGGGGTTCATCGACGCCCATTCTCACCCGGCGGACTCGGGTCTCCAACATTTGGTCCGGATTGACTGCGACTTGCGTTCGATTGCCGCGATCCAAGCCGCAGTCCGGGAACGTGCCGCCAAAACTCCGGCCGGCGAGTGGGTGCTTGGCTTCAAGTACGACGACACCAAGACCGTCGAGGGCCGCCCGTTATCGCGGGCGGACCTCGACCTCGCGGCCCCCAATCATCCGGTGTTCATCCAGCATCGCGGTGGCCACACGGCCTACTGCAACTCGATCGCGTTCGACCGAGCGGGGGTCACCGCGTCGACCCAGGACCCGGCCGGTGGCATGATCGATCGAGACGCCTCGGCCGCGCCGAGCGGGCGGTTGGCGGAAACCGCGGTCAATCTGGTCAGCCGGATCGTGCCGGTCAAGGAGACCCCGGCCGACCGGCAGACGGGCGTCAAGATCATCTCAAAGATGTTGGCGAAGGCCGGCATTACCTCGGTTCACGACGCGAGTGCGTCGATCGCCGATTGGCGAGCCTACCAAGACGCCCGGGCCGCCGGCGATCTCGGCACCCGGGTCTACGGGCTCATCTATTCGAGTGAAATCGACAAGATCATTGCCGCCGGCCTCCGGCAGGGCGCGGGCGACGAATGGGTCCGGCTCGGCGGCATGAAAGCGGTGTGCGACGGCTCGATCTCGGAGCGGACCGCCCGGATGTCCGAGCCCTACACCGGGCGGCCGAGCGACTTCGGCATCCTGGTCAGCCAGCCCGAGGAACTTTGGCCGCTGCTCGAAAAGGCCCACCGCGCCAATCTTCAAATCGGGGTTCATAGCAACGGCGATGTCGCCATCGACATGGTGCTCGGCCTCTATGAACGACTCCAACGAGAGTATCCGAGGAAAGACCCCCGGTTCCGGCTCGAGCACTGTACCCTGATCAACGAGGATTTGGTCCGCCGGATCAAGGCCATCGGCGCGATCCCAACCCCGTTCTCGACCTACGTCTATTGGCATGGCGAGAAGATGAAGGAGTACGGGGCGGCCCGGCTCGACCGAATGTTTGCGCTCCGGAGTTTTCTCGACGCCGGGATTCGCCCTACTTTTGCCTCGGACTACCCGCCCGGGCCGTTCGAACCGATGATGGGGCTGCAGTCGATGGTGACTCGCACCGACATGAAAGGCACGGTCTGGGGCGCCCGTCAGAAGATTACCGTCGACGAGGCCATCCGAGTGGCGACGGTGCACGGCGCCTACGCCTCGTACGAAGAACACCTCAAGGGCTCACTCGAAAGCGGCAAGCTGGCCGACCTGGTCGTGTTGGGCCGCGATCCGTATCGGGAACCACCGAGTTCGCTGGTGACGATTCCAATCGAGCGAACGATGGTCGGGGGGCGCTGGGTGTACGAGTCCTGAAAGTTCACGTCGTGACCCCGGTTCGCCACATCTCGCACGCTCGAAACCACCCTCGCCGGCGAGGCTCTGCCCGGGCGATGGCGCTATTCCTCGCGCCTGGGCCTGTTGTTTCGAGCCATCTTCGTCGATGCCCTCGAGGCCGACGCCGCGCGGCTGGAGCGGCGGACCTGAGGGTCCAACGCTTCGGTGTCTACGACAACCCGGCCGCCCTTCATGACCCAGCGAACCCGCCGAGTAATGGCCGTGATGTCGGCAAGCGGATTCCCCTCGACCGCGACGATATCGGCATAGTAACCAGGCGCGAGTCGGCCTAACGTGCTGTCCTGACCCACCAGCACCGCCCCCGTGGTGGTGGCGGTGGCCAGGGCTTCGGCGGGGCTAAGCCCGGCTTTCACAAACCACTCCAGCTCCAGGGTGTTTTCGCCAAATCCGGTGAATACCGCATCCGAGCCCATGGCCAGTCGGACGCCCGCCTGGTGGGCCCGCCGCGCGGTCTCGAGGTTCCGCACCACGAACGCCCGCAAGTCGGCGGCGTTCTGCTCGGAGTATCCATACTCGGCCCGGTGGTCGGCATAATATCGGTTGTGGTCGATTGTGGGGACGTAAATGGTTCCGCGCCGGGCCATCTCGGCCAGGGACTCGTTGTCGAGATCGACCGCATGTTCGATCGACTTCGCCCCCGCCCTGACCGCGTCCTTCGCGGCCTCGGGACCGTAGGAGTGCACGGTCACCCGTTTGCCTCGACCGTGGGCCGAGTCGACCGCCGCCTTGAACTCGTCGTAGGTGAAGGTTGGCGTGCCGGACAGATCGTCGGCACTGCCGGTCGACCCGAAGATCTTGATCAGGTCGGCGCCCTGGTCAATCTGACCGATGACCCCAGCCGCGACGGCCGCCGCGCCGTGGCCGACCGCGCCGCAAAAGGTCCCGTCCGGTTTCTTCACCAGTCCACAACCCGCCACGAACATCCGCGGGCCGACCACCCGGCCGTCGTTGATCAGGTCGCGGAGGTAGATGCTGGTCTTGTCGGGGGCGTAGAGATCGCGAACCGTGGTCACCCCGGTTTCGAGGGTCCGCCGGAGGTTCTCCTGGGCCAGGACCAACAAGGTGGGCGCCGGGCGTTTATCGAGCTGGTCCCAGGGCTTGGTCCCGGGTTTTCGGTCCCACCAATAGGTGATATGGACATGGGCATCGATTAGACCGGGAACCGCCGTCCACCGATGGAGATCGGTCACCGGAATACCCCGGAGCCCGGCCGAACCAGCGGGCACCACCCGCTCGATCCGGTCGCCGGCGACGACGACCACGCCATTCTCGATGACCGGGCCGGAACCGGTCACAACTTTCCCGAACCGATAAGCCCGGGTTTGACTCTGAACCGGGGTAGCGGAGAACCCCAGGAGAACGCCGAGCCCGAGGACCCACTGACGAAGGATATGCATCGGGAAAAGGTATCGCCCTCGGTTCCGGAGCAATAGATTGGAGCAACCGGAGGCGTCGCGGTGTCACGAGCATTTACCAAAGAAGACAGCGATGGCCCGCCCCCGAGATATCCACTGCCACCCTCGGACGATCCCGGCTTTCCGCTCGCCGCCGCCCGGGCCCTCTTGGCCGGCGCCAACCAAGGCGACACCGCCAGCGCCGAGGAGGCCACCGGTCACCTGTGGGGCGACAGCCGGTTGGTGGCACCGATGCGGTTGATTCTCGGCGAGGCCGTCGAACGGGGCGACGATCGGCTGGAAGTGCTGACCGAGCGATTTCTCAAAGCGGCCGGCGGATCTCAATAGGAGGCAACGTCATTGAAACAGCAGCAGTATGACGCCATTGTGGTCGGCTCCGGCGCGGGCGGCGGTATGGCCGCGTTTCAACTCGCCGTCAACGGCCTCAAGGTCCTTCTGCTCGAAGCGGGCCGGAACTACGATCCGGTCCGCGAGACACCGATGTTCCAATTGCCCAAGGACGCTCCGCTCCGGGGCGACGGCACCGCCGACAAACCGTTCGGTTTCTATGACGCGACGGTCGACGGTGGCTGGCGGGTACCCGGTGAGCCCTACACGGTGGCGCCCGGGTCCGATTTCATGTGGTGGCGAACTCGGATGCTCGGCGGGCGGACCAATCACTGGGGCCGGATTGCGCCCCGGATGGGGCCCTATGATTTCAAACCCCGCTCGCGCGACGGGTTAGGCATCGATTGGCCGCTGACCTATGACGAGCTGGAGCCCTACTACGACAAGACCGAAGCGTTGATCGGGGTCTACGCCCACGACCAGAGCCTGGAGAACACGCCGGTATCCAGGAACGGCAGCCAGATGGCGCCCCCGAAGCCCCGGGCCTTTGACCTCTTGACCAAGAAGACCTGCGGGCCGCTCGGGATTCCGGTCATTCCGGCGCCGATTGCGGTCCTGACCCAAAAGCAGGACGCCGATCGGTGGCCGGCCAAGCTCTTTCCGGGGAACCCGCTCGCGCAGCGGGTGGTCCGGGATGCGATGCGAGCCCGGCAGGCCTGTTTCTACGCCACCGGCTGCGGCCGCGGCTGCTCGATCAAGGCCAATTTTCAGTCAACGACGGTTCTGATTCCGCCGGCAATGGCCACCAACAACCTGACCATCATCGCCAACGCCATGGTCCGGGAGGTCACGGTCGACGGGCGGGGCCGGGCCACCGGGGTCAACTATATCGACAAGACCACCCGCACCGATCAGCACGCCCGGGCTCGAATCGTGGTGCTGGCCGCGAGCGCCTGCGAAACCGCCCGGATCATGCTCAACTCGAAATCCCCGCTGTTTCCGGACGGCATCGCCAATGGCACCGGGCTGGTCGGCAAAGGGTTGATGGACACGGTCGGGGCCGGGATCGGAGGGCAGATCCCCGCGCTCGAGCATCTCCCGCCCCACAACAACGAAGGCACCAGCCGGCTCCACATGTACACGCCCTGGTGGCTCTACCAGGAGCAGGCGGCCGGCAAACTCGACTTTGCCCGCGGCTATCACGTCGAGTTCGGCGGCGGCCGCGACATGCCCGACGCCGGAATTTTCTGGGGTCTCGAGAACTACACCAACGGCGCCTACGGCAAGCGGTTCAAAGAGGAAGCTCGGCGGTACTACGGCTCCTTCGTGTATTTCGACGGCCGCGGGGAGATGATCCCGAACGACGACTCCTACTGCGAACTCGACCCGACGGTGGTGGACCAATGGGGCATTCCGGTGCTCCGGTTCCACTGGAAGTGGAGTGCTCACGAGACCAACCAGGCCGCCCATATGGTCAAGACCTTTGCTCAGATCATCGAGGGCATGGGGGGGAAAGTGGGCGGCAAGGTCGAGACCGACGGGTCGAAGGTGATCGCCAAGGGGGGCCAGATCATCCATGAGGTCGGCACCGTGCGGATGGGCGACGACGCCCGGACCTCGGTGCTGAACGCCCACTGCCAGTCGTGGGACGTCAAGAACTTGTTCGTGACCGATGGCGCACCGTTCGTGTCCAACGCCGACAAAAATCCGACGATCTCGATTCTGGCCCTGGCCTGGCGGACCACCGATCACATCTTGGCGGAAATGAAACGGGGGGCCATCTGATGGATCGCCGCTTGCTCCTGAAGACGTTAGGCGGATCGGCGGCAGCGTTACCGATCCTGGCCCAGAGCGCGGGATGCCGGCCGGCCGAGACGCCGTCGGCACCGGTCGAAGGGCCGCCGTGGACCGGGCCGGCCGGCACGCCCTCGGATCCGGACCTGGTGCAACCCAAAACCCCGTGGGCCAAGGTGATGACGGCCGAGGAACTGACCGTCTTGACGGCCCTCTGCGACACCATCATCCCGGCCGACGAGAAAAGCCCGGCGGCGAGCCAGGTCGGAGTTCCGGACTTCATCAACGAGTGGGCCAGCGCGCCATATGACTACCAGCGCGGCGGACTGGCGCAGATCCGCGCGGGGCTCCTCTGGCTCGACGCCGAGGCGGCTCGTCGGTTCCGGAAGGCGTTTGCGGCGTTGACGGAGGTGGAGCGGAACCGGATTTGTGACGACATTTGCTACGAACCCAAGGCGAAGCCGAGGTTCAAAGTGGCGGCCCGGTTCTTCGATTTGGTCCGAGATCTGGCGGCCACGGGGTTCTACACGACGACCGAAGGGATGAAGGACCTCCAGTACATCGGCAACGTCGCACTTCCGAGGTTCGATGGTCCCCCGCCCGAGGTGCTCAAGCACTTGGGGCTCGAATGAGCCGCGCTTGGCCTTCCTAGGCTCGGCGTTGTTCGTGACGCATGTGCTCGAGCTCGGTCCGCAGGGGCTCCCGGTAGTCACGGGCCGGGCCGCAACGGATCGATAGACTTCAATGGCCTCGACCTGCTCAGGCGGCAGTAACCGAACGCTGACGCCGAGTCCGTCCTGTGCGGGGTGGAGATAGATCGGGGCGCCGTCGAGGAACACCATCATGCTGAGGTCGCCCCGCTCGGCGCAGTACGCAATGTCTCCAACGACTCGGAGCCCGGCTCGCCGAAGGACGTTGGCCGAATCGAACTTGCCCCAGGTTTTAATATCCTCTCGGGTAACCAGCCCCGAGGCCGGGGCCCCATTCAGCATCATCCGCCGCGCCGAAACCGCTGCGATCCCCGTGAGCTTCCGGCCAAACGCCTTCACGATGACTTTGGGCAAGACCTGGACCTGCGACCTGAGCACGATTGCGAGTTCCAGGGTGTCGGCAACGCCGAGCGTGAGCGGCACCCGCTGAACTTGGTAACCGATCGCCCGGACGATCAGCAGGTCAGCGCCGGCCTCGAGCGAGTCGAGCACGAACCACCCCCGGTCATTGGCCCGGTCTTGGCTCTTGCCGTGGAGCACGACGGCTTCCGCATCCGCAATCGGGGCGCCACTCGGATCACGAACAACCCCGACGATGAGCGACCGCTGGCCCTGGCCCGGCCGCGAGGAACCCGGCAAGCACGGCCAGAACCATCAATCGCGTCTTCTTCACCGGCCCAGCGCTTCGATGACTCCACTCAGCCGACCAGGATTCGGCACCGGCGTCATCCCAAACACCCCGTCCGCCACCCGCTCCAGCCGAATCCCGGACAGGTGGACCTCCCGCACCGAGGTGGCCTCCACCAACCCGACGACCTCCGCCGCCATTACCCCGCCGCCCGCGATCACCGTTAGGTCGGTCCCCGCCCGCCTGACCAGCCGACCGATCACGCCCCGCCCCTCATAGGCCGAAGCCCCTCCCCCAGCCGTCAGCAGCCGAGCCACGCCATCCGCCATCAAAACCTCGAGCGCCTCAATCGGTTCCGCCACCGAATCGAACGCCCGATGAAACACCACCGGCACCGGCCCGGCCGCCGCCACCAACCGCTTCAATCCCTCCCGGTCAATCCCGCCGCCGGCGTTCAATGGCCCAACCACCACGCCGTTGGCCCCGGCCCGGATCGCATGCCCAATGTCTGCCGTCATGACCAGCATCTCATCCAGGCCATAAACAAATTCCCCGCCCCGGGGCCGGATCATCACCGCCATTGGGATCGTCACCCGCTCCCGGACCGCCTCGATCAACCCCAAGCTCGGCGTCGTCCCGCCCAGCTCGAGATCCTGGCAGAGTTCAAGCCGGTCGGCCCCCAATCCGGCCGCCATGACAGCCGCAGCCACCGAATCGACGGCTACCTCGACCAACGGGCGAGTTCGCGTTAGCATTGTCTCCAAGATGCAACCATTCCCCTGGCGGTGAAAGCGGCCCCATGACCGATCCTGTCCGCACCAACGGCGCCAGCGGCACCCTCGGCGGCTTGGCCCTGGTCGTCGGGGGCGGTTACCTCGTCCTGAGCCAAGTCACCGTCACCACCAATTACTGGTCCGTCTACGGCTACAACGCCTTCGGATTGTCGCTGATTCCGCTCCTGATCGGCATCGGCATCCTGTTCTTCAGCGGCAAGTCGGCTGCTGGGTGGTTCCTGGCCCTCGGCGGGATGCTGATCATCTTGGTCGGCGTCATCGCCAACCTCCGGCTTTTCTTCCAGCCAACCAGCCTCTTGAATACCCTGATGATGCTCGGCGCCCTGGCGGCTGGACTCGGTCTGGTCGCCCGCTCGCTCCGGTCGCAGTAGGGATTTGCCGTGCGGGCGCTGCACCAGGTCGTGAGCCGGGCACCCGGCGTCCGCCAAGGCACCGCCGTCTTCGCCGCGACCAAGGTTCCGGTGAAGGCGTTGGTCGATCACTTGGACCGTGGCGGATCGCTCGAGGAGTTCAACCGCCGGTATCCCCAAGTTTCTCGGGACGTCCTCCAGGCGGCCTGCGCCCTCGGGCTCGAAGCCCTGATCGCGACGACCCCGCTCGAACCGGTCATCGAACAAGCGTCGCTCCTGCCTCGCACCGACCAAGGCGGCACCATCCTGAACGGCGAGGAACTGAGCGCCTCCCTCGTCGTGGGCCGAAAAGTCCGCTGCCCGGCCTGCCGCACTCTCGTGTTCAAGTCCTGGCCCGAAGGATGGGACGCCCACGCCGCCCAGCGCTGCCGAGGTCTGGCCGGCACCGACGCCGCCGCCCGCAAGGCGGATTTCAAACGCCGGTACCAGCATCTCTTTCGCTGATCGCGATGGATTGGCTGCTCCTCGCGGTGCTCGCCGCCCAACCACCACACCCGAGTCAACTCCTGGCGCCCGACTCCGGGCGAGCCGTCAGCCGGGCCCGGAGCGCCCAAGAGGGCTTCGAGTCCGATCGCCGACACCGACTTCCGATCGTAGTCGCGGGCGTGTGGCGTGATTTGGACGACGTGGAGCGCGTTGCCGTGTTTCCACTTTACGGCAGGCACCGGGGCTCTCCCGAGCAGGTGGTCTTGATCGATCGGAAAGCCACCGGATCAACCCGCGACTCCCTGTCCGGCGGCCCCTTCGGACTCGACCTCCGCACCCAGAAACCCTGTCAGTATCTTCTTCGTCTGGAAGCACGAGCCGGCGGCACCACCGCCACCAGCCAACGCGCTTTCTCTCTCCTGCCCTGAGTTGCCCGTGCTCACTCTGTCGCTCGTGCTCGCCCTGGTCCAGGCCGCCCCGGCCGGCCGCCTCCCGCTCGACCCCGCCGTTACCACCGGCCGGCTGCCGAACGGGGTCCGTTACTACGTCCGGAAGAACACCCGTCCGGAAAAGCGGGCCGAACTCCGTTTGGTGGTCAACACCGGTTCGGTCATGGAGGACGACGATCAGTTGGGCTTGGCCCATTTCGTCGAACACATGGCCTTCAACGGCACCCGGAACTTCAAGAAGCAGGCGCTGGTCGATTACATCGAAGCGATCGGAATGCGGTTCGGCGCCGACTTGAACGCCAGTACCGGATTCGATGAGACGATCTACCAGCTGCTGGTGCCCACCGACAGCGCCCATTTGGTGCGGAAGGGCTTTCAAATCCTCGAGGATTGGGCAGACGGCATCAGCTTCGACACCGCGGAAGTCCGGAAGGAACGCGGCGTGGTGGTCGAGGAGTGGCGGCTCGGCCAGGGCGCCGACAACCGGATGCAGAAGAAGCAGTTTCCGGTCATTTTTCGGGGTTCTAGATATAAGGACAGGCTGCCGATCGGGACCAAGGAGTCCCTCGAAGGGTTCAACCCCGCGGCGCTGACCCGGTTTTACCGCGACTGGTACCGGCCCGACCTGATGGCGGTGGTGGCCGTCGGCGACTTCGAGCCCCGGCAGATCATTCAGCTGATCCGAACCCACTTTGGCCGGATTCCCGCCCGTCGGGTCCGGCGGCCCCGGGTCGAATACTCGGTGCCGGCCCGCGATTCCACGGCCGTCGCGATTGCCACCGACGCCGAGGCGACCAGCACGTCGGTTGGGGCCTACTACCTTCGCCCCGGACGGGTCGATCCGAGCCGCGCGGCCTATCGGAAATCGCTGGTCGGCGAGCTCTACGCCTCGATGCTGGGCCAGCGGCTGGCCGAACTCTCCCAACAGCCGAACCCGCCCTTCATCGGGGCCGGCGGCGGGCCGGGCCGTTTCGTCCGGGGCACCGAGGCCTTTTCACTCGGTGCCGCGGTGGCCGACACCGGCATTCTTCGGGGCCTGACCGCGGTTCTGACCGAAGTCGAGCGGGTCGACCGCCATGGCTTTACCGGCCCGGAGCTCGAGCGCACCAAACAGGACTACCTCCGAAGCTACGAACAAGCCTTTGCCGAGCGCGACAAGACCGAGTCGGGCTCCTTCGTCGAGGAGTACATTCAGCACTTCCTGACCGGTGACCCATCGCCGGGGATCGCGGCCGAGTTTGCGATGATCAAGGCCATGCTTCCAACGGTGATCTTGCCGGAAGTGAATCGGGCCGCGCAGGAATGGCTCAAGTTGAAGGACCGAATTCTGCTGGTGAACGCGCCGGAAAAGCCGAGCGTCAAGGTGCCGGTTGCCGCGGAGTTGCTGGCCTTGTTCGACCGGGTTCGGGGCACCGACGTGGCGGCCTATCAGGAGACGGTCTCCGCCGCCCCGTTAGTCGAGGCCGGGCTGGTCAATCGTCCCGTGGTCAGTGAGACCCGGGACTCCTTGCTCGGCGTCACCCGGTGGACTCTCGAGAACGGGATCCGGGTCATCGTCAAACCGACCACGTTCAAGGCCGATGAAGTGTTGTTCTCCGGGTTCAGCCCCGGCGGCAACTCGCTCACGCCCGACAGCCTCTTCACCGCCGCCGTCTTCGCCACCCAGTTGGTGTCGCTCGGAGGCTTGGCTGATTTCAGTTTGATCGAGCTGCAGAAGAAGCTCGCCGGAAAATCGGTGTTCGTGGCCCCGTTCCTGGGCGCGTATCAGGAGGGCATCCGCGGCCAAGCCTCGCCCCAGGACCTCGAAACGATGTTCCAGCTGACCTATCTCTATTTCACCGCGCCCCGGCGGGACCCGCAGGCCTTCGAGGCCTTCAAGACTAACGCCCGGGCCCAGTTGGCCAACCGGGGCGCGAGCCCGGCCATCGCACTCCGCGATACGTTGGTGGCGACGATGTCGGGCCATCACCCCCGGAGCCGGCCGCTGGCCCCGGTCATCATCGACTCGCTCGACCTCGACCGGTCGTTGGCGGTATACCGCGACCGGTTCAGTGATGCCGGCGATTTCACCTTCGTGCTGGTCGGATCGCTGACCCTGGAACAGGTCAAGCCGCTGGTGGAACACTACCTCGGGAACCTCCCCGCCACCCGGCGGGGCGAGCGATGGCGCGATCTCGGGATCAAGCCGCCGACCGGTGTGGTGGAACGCGAGGTCCGGCGGGGCATCGAACCCAAGAGTCAGACCGAGCTGGTTTTCTCCGGGCCATTTTCGTTCTCGCGACAGGAACGGTTCGTCCTCCGGAGCCTGGCCGACGTGCTGGACATCAAGCTCCGCGAGCAGCTCCGCGAGGAACTCGGCGGCACCTACGGCGTTTCGGTTACCCCCGCGCCGAGCCGGATTCCCAGGGAGGAATACACCGTGAGCGTGAGCTTCGGATCGGCTCCCGATCGGGTCCCCCAATTGCTGGCCGCGGTATTTGCCCAGATCGACACCCTGCAACAGCAGGGTGCCACCGAGAAAGACCTGGCCAAGATCCGCGAAACGACGATTCGATCGCGCGAAACCGACCTCAAGGAGAACGGCTTCTGGCTCGGCCAGTTGGCGGCCGTTGACCAGAACGGCGATGATCCGAAGGTGATTCTCGATTCGAGTGATCTCTTGCCCCTGCTGACACCGGAGCGGATGAAACAGGCGGCCCTTCGGTATCTCGACCGGAAGAATTACGTTCGAGTCACCCTTTTACCGGAATCGAAACCGACCCCGTGAGCTCACCGATGCGATGGCTCGTTGCTGTGTTGCTAGTGGTACCCGTCCGGATCAGTGCTCAGATCTCGGCGGACACCGCGGCTATGATCGACCAAGTATTTGCTGGGCTCAATCGATCGGACGCGCCGGGGTGCTCGATCGGCCTCGACCGGGCCGGCAGCCCGATTTTCCGGCGGGGCTATGGCATGGCCAGTCTCGAATCGGGAGCGCCGATGACCGAGTTCTCGGTGGTCGAGTCCGGTTCGGTGGGCAAGCAATTCACGGCCGGGGTCATCACGTACTTGGCGCTTCAGGGGAAGTTGAGTCTGGACGACCCGATCCGCAAATACGTCCCGGAGCTTCCCGATTACGGGAGTCCGATCACCGTTCGGATGGCATTGAATCACACCAGCGGCATCCGCGACATGTGGACCCTGTTTTCGCTGGCCGGCGTCGAACCGGGAACCCATCTCTACACGATGGACCAGGCCCTCGCGATGGTGTACCGGCAACAGGAGCTCAATTTTCCGCCGAACTCGGCGTTCCTCTACAGCAACTCCGGGTTCCTGCTGCTGGCCGAAGTGGTGGAGCGGGTAACGGGGCAGCCGCTGGCCCAAGTTTCCCAAGACGTCTTCTTCAAGCCGTTAAGCATGACCCACACTCAGTGGCGGGACGACTGGAATCGGGTCGTGCCGGGCCGGGTCACGGCCTACGGCCGGACCGACCGCGGGAGCTACCGGGTCGACATGCCGTTCATGAGCGTCTATGGCGCGGGCGGCCTCCTGACCACGGTCGGCGATCTCCTCAAATGGAACGAGCACTTGACCCACCCAACCATCGGCGGCCAGCCGTGGGTCAACCTGATGCAGCAACAGGGGCGGCTCACCGCCGGTAAGGAGATCGACTACGCCGCCGGCCTGTTCATGACGTCGTACCGCGGCGAGCCCGAGATCTCGCACAGCGGCGCCACCGGTGGCTATCGGACCTATCTGGCGCGCTGGCCGGCTCGGCGACTCTCCCTGGCGTTGCTCTGCAATGTCGCCACCGCCAACACCATCGCTCTTGGCCAACAAGTCGCCGATGTGTTCATCGGCGCCAAGCCCGGCCCGATTCAGCTGACCGCCCAAGGAGGCCCCGGCAGCACCACCAAGCCGGCCGTGCCCGCCGCCGCGGCCGACTTGGCCGCCGTCGCCGGGGCCTACTACAGTCAGGAACTCGACGTGACCTACCGCCTGACCGCCAGCGATTCCGGTCTGACGGCCCTCGTCGGAGAGCGAGCGCCGATTACGTTGCGGCCCACCGGGAAGGATGAGTTCACGGGGCCGATGGGGATCATCCTGAAGTTTTCGCGAGCCGAGAACGGCCGCGCCGACGGCTTCCGCTTGGGAGCCGGCCGGGTTCAAAATCTTCGCTTCGTGAGACGGTAACATGACAACGACCAAGTATGATCGACCCGCCGACGACGAGTTCGCGCCGTATTACGGGAGCTATATCAACAAGGTGCCAGCCGGCGATCTCTTGACCATCATGGCGGAGCAGATCCCTGAGGTCATGAACCTCCTCCGGCCGCTGTCCGAAGAAAAGGCCCTGTTCGCCTACGCCCCCGGTAAATGGACCATCAAGCAGTGTGTCGGGCACCTCTTCGACGCTGAGCGGGTTTTTGCCTACCGGATCGTGAGCTTTGCCAGGGCTGACCCCACGCCGCTCCCCAGTTTCGATGAAAACGGGTGGATTGAACCCGGCCAGTTCAACGCTCGGTCCCTGACGAGCCTGGTCGACGAGTGGGTCGCGGTCCGGAGCGGGAGCCTGGCCCTGTTGTCCGGCTTGCCGGTCGAGGCCCGGACCCGCCGCGGCATCGCGAGCGGGAAAGAAGTCTCGGTCCGCGCGCTGGCCCACATTCTGGCGGGTCACGTGACCCACCACCTCCAGGTACTCAAAGAGCGGTACCTCTGATCTCCGCGGTATGACCGAGCCGGAACGGATTCCCGCCACTCCGAGCCTTCCCCCGTCCGACCTAGGGTTTGGCGGGGTCTTGAGCCGCTCGGGTCGAAGCCGGCTCCTGCAGCGAGACGGGACGTTCTCGGCCCGGCGAGTCGGGCTTCGGTTTATCGAATCGGTTGGGGTGTACAACTACCTCCTGACCACCAGCTGATCCAGGTGGCCGCCGTGATCAACATTTCGCTCCTCAAGGCCGATGGGTCCGGTCGTGATTTCAAACCACTGAGCCTGGAACGGAACGACGTCGTCTTCATGCCGACCACTTGGACCATCGTCCATCCCATTACCAGCGAAAGCCCGTTCTTTGGCTGGGACGCGGGGGGCTTGGCGGCCCGGGCCCCGGAGCTGTTCGTGCTGCTGACCGCGGTGGAGGAGGTCTTCGGCCAGACCGTGCCCACCCGGATATCCTATCCGGGAGACGAAATCGTCTGGGGGGCCCGCTTCGCCAATGTCTCCGAGACCGATCAGTCGGGCGTGGTCACCAAAGTAGACGTCAGCCGGATCAGCGAGAGCGAGCGGGTGCCCCTGCCGGTGTAACCCGGAGCCCAGAGGCGGAACGGCCGCCAGGGCGGTAGTTTGAAGGCGTCCATTTTTCACTGAGGCATCCAATGACAACCACCAGCCCAACCCCCCCGATCCGGATCCCCCGGGACGCTGTCGTGATTCGCTTCGCCGGCGACTCCGGAGACGGGATGCAGATTACCGGCTCCGAATTCGCCGTGGAAACCGCCTTGGCGGGCAACGATCTGGCCACGTTTCCCGACTTCCCGGCGGAAATTCGGGCCCCTCAGGGCACCACGTTCGGGGTTTCTGCGTTTCAGATCCACTTCGGCAACAGCGAGGTCATGACCGCGGGCGACGAGCTCGACGCCCTGATCGCCATGAATCCCGCGGCCCTGAAGACCAACCTGAAAGACCTCCAGCGGGGCGGAGTATTGGTCTGCGATATCGCCACCTTCACCGCCCGGAATTTGACCAAAGCCGGGTATACGGCCAACCCGCTCGACGATCCATCGCTCTCCGACTACCGGGTGCTCAAGCTCGACGTCACCAAGATGAACGCCGAGGCGGTCAAGCCGTTTGGTTTGGGCGCCAAGGAGGCCCTCCGCTCGCGGAACATGTGGACCCTCGGCCTGATGCTGTGGATGTACGGCCGCGACCGGAGCCACACGATTGAGTGGCTGGAACGGAAGTTTGCGAAGAAGCCCGATATCGCGAAGGCCAACGTTGCGGCCCTGAACGCCGGCCATGCCTTTGGTGAGACCACCGAGCTCTCGGCCCCGTCCTATAGCGTAGCGCCGGCCAGTGCCGCGCCCGGGACCTACCGAACCGTGACCGGCACCGATTCGCTGGTCTGGGGCCTGGTGGCCGGGGCCAAAGCCGCCAAGCTCGACCGCGTGGTCATGGCGTCGTATCCGATTACGCCGTCCTCGCCGGTGCTGCACTCGCTGGCCGGATTGAAGCAGTTCGGGATCGTCACCTTCCAGGCCGAGGACGAGATTTCGGCCATGTGCGCCGCCATCGGGGCGGCCTTCGGAGGGGCGTTGGCCATCACCTCGAGTTCCGGACCCGGGATTGCCCTCAAGACTGAAGCGATCGGTCTGGCCGTGATGACCGAATTGCCGGTCATCGTGATCAACAACCAGCGAGGCGGGCCCTCCACGGGTCTCCCGACCAAGACCGAGCAGTCCGACCTCTACCAAGCCATCTACGGCCGGAACGGCGACACGCCGCTGCCGGTGATCTCGACGGCCACGCCGTCGGATTGTTTTCAGGTCGCGATGGAGGCGGTCCGGATTGCCACCAAATACATGACGCCGGTCATGCTGCTCACCGACGGGTATCTGGCCAACGCATCCGAGCCGTGGCTCATTCCCGACGTCAACGAACTGCCGAGCTTCCCGGTCAAATTCCGCACCGATCCCGTGGGATTCCACCCCTCCCTGCGCGACCCCGTCACGTTGGGCCGGGTCTGGGCCCTCCCCGGCACCGCGGGTCTCGAGCACCGGATCGGCGGCATCGAGAAGGACTACGACAGCGGACACATTTCGTACGATCCGGACAACCACCAGAAGATGACCGACGTCCGGGCCGCCAAAATCGACGGCATTGCCAACGACATTCCGCTCCAGGCTGTGGCCTTGGGTGAGGATACCGGGACGATGGCGGTCGTTGGCTGGGGCTCGACCTACGGCCCGATTCACCAAGCAGTCCGGACCCTTCGCGCCGAGGGCCAGGAGGTGTCCCACATCCACATTCGGTACTTGAAACCATTCCCCCGGAACCTCGGCGACCTGCTCAAACGGTTTGACCGGGTCCTGGTCCCGGAAATGAACAACGGCCAGCTGGTGACGGTGCTCCGAAGCGAGTACCTGATTCCGGCCGAAAAACTGGCCAAGGTTACCGGCAAGCCCTTCAAGATCAGCGAACTGGTGACGGCCATCCGCACCCGATTGGAGAAGTGATCATGACCACCACGACAGTACCGCTCAAGGCCTCCGATTTCGAGTCAGATCAAGAAGTCCGCTGGTGCCCGGGCTGCGGTGACTACGCCATTCTCAAGGCGGTCCAACGGACCTTGGCCGACATCGGCGCCACCAAAGAGTCGACGGTGTTCGTGTCGGGCATCGGGTGCTCGTCCCGGTTCCCCTACTACATCTCGACCTACGGGTTCCATACCATTCACGGCCGGGCGCCGGCGGTAGCCACCGGCTTGAAGCTCGCCCGCCCCGACCTCGATGTCTGGCTGGTCACCGGCGACGGGGATGGCCTCTCGATCGGCGGCAACCACATGCTCCATATCCTTCGCCGCAATGTCGACATCCAGTTGATGCTGTTCAACAACGAGATCTACGGGCTCACCAAAGGGCAGTACTCCCCGACCTCACGGGTCGGAACCCGGTCGCCCTCGACGCCCCTGGGCTCGCTCGATTCCCCGCTCTCACCGACCTTGTTCGCTCTGGGAGCCGGCGCCCGCTTCGTGGCCCGCACGGTCGACACCCAGCAGGCTCATCTCGTCACGGTGCTGAAGCGGGCACACGCTCATCGGGGCACCAGTTTCGTCGAAATCTTCCAGAACTGCGTGGTCTACAACGACGGCGTCTTCGACGAGTTCACCGACAAGAGCGTCGCGCCGGACCGTCAATTGCTGGCCGAACACGGGAAGCCACTGGTATTTGGGAAAGAAAAAAATCAAGGCCTCCGGCTCAAACCGGCGGCCCTGGAACTCGAAGTCGTGACTATCGGTGAAAACGGGATCACGGAGTCGGACATCTTGGTCCACGACGAGACGAACCGGACCCTGGCCTCGCTCCTGGGTTCGCTCCATCCGCCGGTGTTTCCTCAAGTTCTCGGCGTCCTCTATTGCGACCCGGCGCCGACCTACGAGGACGTGGTCTTTGCTCAGATGAAGTCAGCGACCGGTGGCCCCAAGGACCTCGCGGCCCTGATGCACAGCGGCCGGACCTGGACTGTAGCCGGCTAACCGACCGGCCCTGGCAGGCGTAGCCGAGCGCATCGTCGAAGTCTTTCGGACGCTTGATGTCATGGAAGAAGCCATCGAGATAATCGGTGGCTTCTTTGGCCCGGGTTCCGCCCGCTTCCCGCGCGTCGTATTATCCCCAGATGAGAGTCACCTTGGTTTCACGCCCCGCGGTCCTGCCACTGATCGCTCTCCTGGTGGCGTCCTGTTCGAAGACCGCCGGCGGTCCGGCGCCGGGAACCACACCGCCCACCCCGGCCCAGCCAAGGCCGGCGTTGGTGGTGTTGATCACCATCGACCAAATGCGACCCGACTACTACGATCGGTTCAAGAACCAGCTTTCGGGCGGCCTGGCGCGGCTTTTCGGAGGGAGCGCGATGTTCCTTGACGCCCACCACGACCATGCGATCACCGAAACCGCGCCCGGTTACGCAACCTTCCTGTCCGGCCGGTTCCCCAGAAGCACCGGCATTACCCGGAACCTCGCCGGCGTCAATTCCACCGACTGGCCGTTGATCGGCGCCAAGGACCTCGGGGCGGCGCCATTCCGGTTTCGCGGCACCACGGTCACCGATTGGCTCACCGCGGTTGATCCCGCCACCCAGGCCTTCTCGGTGTCAGCGAAGGACCGGGCCGCCATTCTGCCGATCGGTCGCTCCAAACAAGAGGTCTATTGGTACGCCAACAACGGCCTCTTTACGACCAGCACCTGGTACCACGACACCCTCCCGGCCTGGGTCTCGGAATTCAATGCCCTGAGACTCCCTCATCGCTATGCCGGCCAGGCATGGACCACCCTTCGACCCGCCGCCGACTACCCGGAACCGGATAGCGTGGCCTATGAGGGCTTTGGCCGGAACTTCATGTTTCCGCACCAGTTTCCAGCGGATTCCGCTGCCGCGGCCTTCCAAGTGCGGTTCTCTCCGATGGTCGATGAAATGACCCTGCGATTCGCGTTGCAGGGGCTTCGCCAACAAAAACTCGGCCAACGGGGCGCCACCGACGTCTTGGCGGTTTCTCTGTCGGCCACCGACTACATCGGTCACTTCTACGGCCCGGAATCCAAAGAGCATCACGACCAGATTCTCCGCCTCGACCGGGTCCTTGGCGCCTTCCTCGACACCCTGTTCACGCTTCGCGACCCGAGTACGGTCATCCTCGCGCTGAGCGCCGACCACGGCAGCGGATTCATCCCCGAACTTCATGGCGGCCTTCGGGTCGACATGGGGGGCGCCTTCGATGCCGCCAAGGCCGCCGTGAAAGCAGCCGGCGGTGACAGCACCGCCCTCGGCATCGAGAGCGGTGCCTTCTTTGTCGACCCGGCCAAGCTCGGACCCAAGGGTCTCACCGTCGACCGAGTCGCCCAGGTGTTCATGGCGGCGGCAAAGCTCGTCCCCGGCGTCCTCCGGGTCGACCGATTCGACGACCTCGTTCACCAGGGCCCCGGAGCGGACAAAATTGCCCGACGTTGGCTCCAGATGTTCCCCGACGACATGCTGCCGGCGGCCGTGGTAACTCTCCGAGAAGGCGACATCTACAACTATCCGATCATCGCCACTCACGGCTCGCCCCACGACTACGACTCCCACGTCCCGCTCCTGTTCTATGGCGCCCCGTTCAAGCCGGGTCGATACCCCGGGTTTGTTCGGACCGTCGATCTTGCACCAACCTTGGCCAGCGTGCTCCGTATCAAACCGCTGGAACGACTTGATGGCCGGCCCCTTACCGAAGCCCTTCGATGACCAAAATGAACAGTCTTCTCCTGCTGGGCTTGGTGGCCCTCGGATCAGCGCCGACGGCGGCCGCCCAAACCAAGAACGTGACCCACGGCAAACGACCCGGAGGTCGGCTGGCCATTCGGAACGTGCTGGTTGTCCAAGGCAACGGAACCCCGGCCGAGGGACCCTACGATGTGGTGGTTGAGGGAAACCGGATCGTGGACCTGGCCGCCCTCGACCCGGTGGCGGTGCAATCCGGCCGGGCACGCCGCCCGGCCGCCGATGCCGAAATCGACGGCACCGGGAAGTACCTCCTACCCGGATTGATCAATTCCCACGGCCACCTCCAGAACGAACGCGCCGGGGTTCCTCAGCCCTACGACTACCAGTTCAAGCTCTGGCTGGCATCGGGCGTCACCACCGTTCGCGACGTCAGCTCCGGCGGCGATGCCAAGGAGTTCCTCGAGCTCAAGGAAAAGAGCGCCCACGGAAAGATCGAAGCCCCTCGGCTCTACATCTACGCCGGCTACACCCGCGGCGCCCCGCTTCGCACCGCCGACCAAGCTCGGGCCCGGGTTCGCGAGGTCAAAGCCCTGGGCGTCGATGGCATCAAGATCGGCGGCATGGAGCGCGATCTGATGGCCGCCATGGCGGACGAGGCGAAAAAACTGGGCCTCCCGGTGGCCCACCATGTCGGCGTCGAGGAAACCACGGCCTGGGACGACGTCCGGCTCGGAACCCGGAGCATCGAGCATTGGTACGGCGTCCCGGACGCCGCATTCGAAGATGGGGTTCAGCGGTTTCCCGCCGATTTCAACTACAACGACGAAACCCATCGCTTCCGGTATGCCGGCCGAATTTGGCGCGAGGCTAACCCGGAGCGTTTGACCAAGATTCTCCAAGCCATGGTCGACAGCAACGTGGCCTGGAATCCAACCCTGGTCATTTACGAAGCAAGCCGCGATCTCCAGCGGGCCGAAACCCAGCCTTGGTTCAAAGACTACCTCCACCCAGCCCTGGAGGATTATTTCCGCCCGAACCCGGCCAACCACGGCTCCTATTTCATCGGCTGGTCATCGGTCGACGAGGCCTACTGGAAGGAAAACTATCGACTCTGGATGGCGGCCCTCCGGGACTTCGGGCGTCGGGGCGGCTTGATCGGGGTCGGGGAAGACGCCGGCTTCATCTATCAGATGTACGGCTTTGGCGTGATCCGTGAATTGGAGCTCCACCAGGAGGCGGGGTTCACTCCGCTCAAGGTCATCCAGCACGCCACCGCCAACAACGCCAAGATCCTCGGTGCCGAGGCCGATCTCGGCCGGGTCCGCGTCGGTTTCCTTGCCGACCTCATCGTCGTGAACGGCAACCCGCTCGAAGATCTGAAGGTCTTCTATCCGACCGGAACCACCGCAATCAGGAACGGCAAGGAAGTCAAAGCCGGCGGGGTCGAATGGACCATCAAGGATGGGATTCCCTACAACGGGGCCCGCTTGATGGAGGAAGTGAAAGACCTCGTCGCCAAGGCCCGGCAGGAGCGGGCCAAGAAACAGCGGTAGCGGCTACGACTCAAAAAACCGCTGCAACAGAGCGGCGGTTTCAGCCGGTGCCTCTTCTGCCAGGTAGTGACCGCACTCGATCGACCGACCCGTCACCGACACCACCCGCTCCTTCCAGTCCTCAATGGGATCGAAACACCGTTCGATGATCCCGTATTGGCCCCACAACACCAACAACGGTGCCCGCACCGGCCGGCTGAGGTCCTCGTCGTCGTGAACCAGATCAATACTCGCCGCCGCCCGGTAGTCTTCACAGGTTGCGTGAATGCAGGCGCTGGACCGGAATGCCGTCCGGTACTCCGCCAGCGCCAGCCGGTCAAAGGGCTCGAGACCTGCGTGCCGGCTGCTGAGATGGGTCGTCAGGAAGAAATCGGGATCCGCCCCGATCATCCGTTCAGGGTACGGCGCCGGTTGAATCAAAAAGAACCAGTGATAGTAAGCCTCGGCGAACACCCGATCGGTTCGGAGATACATCGTTCGGGTCGGCACGATATCGAGCACCGCCCACTGAACGATCCGCCCCCCGTGGTCGAGGGCCATCCGATGCGCGACCCGGCCACCGCGATCGTGGCCCACCACCCGAAACCGGTCGAACCCGAGCGAGTGCATCACCCGCACCTGATCCTCGGCCATGACCCGCTTCGAATAGTTACTGTGGTCCGGCAAGCCCTCCGGCTTGCTGCTTCCCCCATAGCCGCGGAGGTCAGTGGCCACGACCGTGAAGTGCTCCGCCAACCGGGCCGCCACTTTGTGCCACATGGTGTGGGTCTGGGGGTACCCATGCAAGAGCAGCAGCGGCGGACCTGACCCGCCAACGACGCCGTGGATCACCACGTCGCCTACCTCGAACCACCGGACTTCGAACCCAGGAAACAGTATCATGGCGCCCCTATCTTATCCTCGCACCGCCCCTGGCAGAAGAACCGTCAAAGGGTCCAGATTCCAGCCATGCCATCCCTCCCCCGCTGTCGCCTCACCCCGCTGATCGCCGTCACCGCCCTGGCGGGTTGCGGGCCGACCAAACCGGCCGCCACACGATGGTGCGCCGACGTCCCGCGGCCGGCCAATCAGGTGTTCGAACGAGTGGCGGTCACCTCGCAGTGGTTCGACGTGTATCGCGTCGAACCCGGCGTATTCGCCCTGGTGGAGGCCAATCAGTTCCAGGAGGCAATTTCCTACCTGATTGTCGGATCCGAGCGAGCCCTGCTGTTCGATACCGGCCTCGGCATGGTGCCCATTCGCCCGGTGGTCGAAGAGCTCACCAAATTGCCGATCCGCGTCCTCAACTCGCATACCCACTACGACCACGTCGGGGGCAACGCCGAGTTTGAACAGGTGCTGGCATTGGACACGCCGTATACCAAAGCCAACCAACGGGGCTTTCTCCACCCCGAATTGGCCGGCGAGGTAGCGACCGGGAGTTTCTGCCACGGCGCCCCGGCCGGGCTCGATACCGCCGGCTTTCGGACCAAGCCCTGGCAGCCAACCCAACTCGTTGCCGATGGCGGCACCATCGACCTCGGCGGCCGGCGGCTGGAGATCATCCAGGTACCGGGCCACACGCCCGACGCCGTCGCGCTGCTCGATCGGAGCAACGGGCTCCTCTGGACCGGCGACTCCTACTACGATGCGACCATTTGGCTGTACGTACCCGAGACCGACCTCGACCGCTACGAACAATCACTCGAGAAGTTGGTGACCCTGGCCCCGGCCCTCACCCGGCTGCTCCCCGCCCACAACACCATCTCCGCCGATCCCGCCCACCTCCATTTGGCCCTCGAGGCAATCCGGAGCGTCCGATCCGGAGCGGTCAAAGGAACCGAGGAATCGGGTAATCGGCTGGTGTTTGGATTTGGCGATTTCTCGATCCTGACGTCGGAACCGCTGCTTGACGGAAAAAAAGGAGACCGGACCCGGGGAGGGTCCGGTCTCACCACCTGGCCCTGAGCTATCGCCTGGGGTTCAGGATCCGGTCGATCTGCACCAGCCCGTCCTCCAAGTGGGCCCGGGTGGCCCGATCCGACGATCGACCCAGCGCCGGCGATCAAGGCGCTGATTGCCATGATTCGATCAACGGTCGTCTTCGGGTCTCTCGATTGCTGGAGGGAAGCTGGAAGCTGCCCCCAAATACGTCCGAGGCCCTCCGGGCGTTGCTACATCCGGAACAAGTAGCTCACCTTGCCGAACAATCCATCGGGTCCGCGCCGAAGCCCCGTCGACCGCCTGGGGTCTAATTCCGTGTAGGTCGACCCATACCCGAGATACAACAACGTCCCCGGGCTCGGCCGATAACTGAACAGCCAATCCATCTGGAACTCGTTCGAATCGGACCCCAAATCGAGGACGCCACCAACCAGAATCGGCCGACCGGTCCGGTCAACGCCGGCCGACCGGGCCCGGGAGCTGTATTGACCAATCGCCCTGAAGAAGATCGCCCGGCTCACCTGGTATTCCACTTTGAGCCGGGGAATCGTCTCGTCCGAAAATCGCGAGCCGTCCCGCTGACGGTCGATCATCAGCCGGGTTAACTGAAACGCCGCCCGAAGCGCCGTGGTCGGACGCAAATCGACGGTGGCGTTGATCCGCCGGCTCCGACCGGGAGCTGCCTCCCGGAAAATCGGGGTGTCGCCGGCACTGACCGTCGCCGACACGGTGAAGTGCTGGAACGTCGGCGTCGTGACGGTGAAGCTGCCGCTGATTTGGTTGGATTCTCGACCCGGGACGACGAAGGCTGCGGTATCGCCCGCCGCAGTCACGACCTCGAGACCCTGATAGGATGGCGCATCGTAGTTGAAGAAATTGCGGGACAATGATCCGCTCAACTGCCACCCACCCCGCAGGGTCGCGCTCGGAAAAATGAACTCGCTTCCCTCGATCGTCCCGTCGCCGGGCCGCCGGTAGTCCCAGATTCGGCCGGCTCCAAAAAAAGCGCCCATCGTCTGGACGAGTGCGCCGGGTTTGCCGTACGCCGACAGCCGATTGAAGGCGTTGGCCTCGATCACTCCTGGACGGTTGACGAAACCGGCCGCGGCCGCAAAATCAGGCCCAATCGCCTTCACCGAATAGTTGAACCCCCACCCCCGGCCCGTCCGGTCCCACGTGGCGTGGAGCAACGGTCCGCTCGCACTGCCAATCCCCGCCGTCGTCCACGACTGAACCGCCTGCAATTCCACGTAATACACTTTGGAGAAGTAAGTCCGAAAATCAGCCCCGGCCAACCGCAAATGGTCGGGCCCCTCCTCCCGGCTGGTGAGAACCGCGCCGATCGCCGAACTCTTCCCCAAATCAGTCCGAAGCCGAGTCACCGCGAAGACCGGGCTCCGGTCACCAGTGCCCGACTGATTTTGCCCGTCGAGGGCAGTCATGGCCGCCACATTGAACCGCCCGATCTTGCCGGCCAATTTGATCCCGACGTCCGGGTTCGCAATCCGGCGGGTGTAAATCAACTGGCTTGGGGTGTCGAACAACTCGAGACCATCAAGGAAAAACGGCCGTTTTTCTGGATAAAACAACGCAAACCGTTCATTCAACGTCACCTGCCCGACATCGGCTTCGACCTGTGAAAAATCGGGATTGACCGTCCCGTTCAAAGTCAGATTCTGGCTGATCCCCCACCGAATGTCCGCCCCAAACTCCGCGGTGTGATCATACTCCCGCTTGCCGTTCTGACCCGGCACCCCGTCGAGCCGGGTGGTTGCGGTCGGGGTCACCTCTAGGACCAAGCCTCGTTTCAAATCGTGCAGTCCAACCAACGTGCCCGATTGGCCGAGAAACCTCGAGTTGCCCCGGACCGCCGGGGCCCAACTGTCTTGAACTCCGCTGTGTTGAACCCGTCGGAGGACGTTGATGCCCCAATCTTGGGTTGCCCCCTCACCGTAACGGAGGCTCTTGAAGGGAATCCGCACCTCGACGTCGTACCCACCGTCGACCAACCGACCCTTGGATTCAAAAGCGAAGTCCGGGTTGAGGTCGACGTTGCCTTCCAGTGGGTTGAGGTTGCCGAACCCGCCGCTTCCCGATCGGCCGCCCGCGCCGCCCCCGAAATTGTCGCTCCGGGTCCCGTCCTGCTGAACGCCCAGCGCGTTCACCCCGAACAGAAAGGCGATCTGTCGGTCATTGTAGGTATCGAGCAGGATCTGCACGTGGTCTTCCGCGCCGATGTTGTCCCGATTGGCTTGGGTGGCCCGAATCGCGTTTCCCTCGCCTCCCCGGGCTCGGATCCCGAAGTAGATCGCGTCACTGGCATACCACACCAGGACCTCCGTTGGCTCGGCAGCCGGCCGGCCATCCACCGGCTGATATTGAGAGAAATCGGTGAGCCGGGAGGCTCGGCGCCAAATCGGCTCGCTCAGGTCTCCGTCGATCGCTATCGTCGTGTCGACCCGTGGGAGCGTGACGTTGAGCTGTCGGTTCCGGCCGCTGAATACGAGCGAGGTGTCCTGGGCCAGTACGAAAAGCGCGGTCAAAAAAAATGGCATGGCGGCAAATCTAGCTGACCCGGGTCCCGGACTATATTGGAACCGTGACCGCGGTAGGATTCCACTTCAACCCTGTGCATCGGCCCTATGACCCAACCGCTGACGGCCCGCCGGACCCATTCGTTCACCGAATCCGTGATCCGGGGCATGACCCGGCTGGCGGATCAGCATCAGGCCATCAACCTAGCCCAAGGGTTTCCGAATTTTCCGACCCCGACCATCCTGAAGGAGGCCGCGGCCGCGGCCATCCACGCCGATATCAATCAGTACGCCATTACTTGGGGCGCCAAACGGCTCCGGAACGCCCTGGCCAAGAAGTACGCCGATTGGTATGGCATGACGGTCAACACCGAAACCGAGATCACGATCACCTGCGGCGCCACCGAGGCCATGGCCGCGGTTCTCTTGGCCCTCGTCAACCCCGGCGAAGAGGTGATCGTCTTCGAGCCGTTCTACGAGAACTACGGGCCCGACGCAATTCTCTGCGAAGCCAAGCCGGTGTTCGTCCCTTTGATGCCCGGACAAGCACTCGATCTCGACCAGTTAGCCAAAGCTTTCACCAACCAAACCAAGGCGGTCATCGTCAACACCCCCGGCAATCCCTCCGGCCGGGTCCTGACCCGCGAAGAGCTGACCGGAATCGCGAACCTCTGCCAGCAGCACGGCGTTTGGGCCATTACCGACGAGATCTATGAGCATATCCGCTATGACGGCGAACACATTCCCATGGCCACCCTGCCCGGAATGCGGGACCGCACGATTACCATCAGCGGTGCGTCGAAAACCTACAGCATCACCGGCTGGCGGATCGGGACCGTCATCTCACCGGCAGCTGTCACCGACGCCATTCGAAAGGTCCATGATTTCCTGACCGTCGGCGCCCCGGCGCCCCTCCAGGAGGCCCTGGCCGTCGCCATGGAAACGCTGGGCCGGGACTACTACCTCCATCTCGAACACGACTACCGGAATCGCCGCGATCTCCTCGTCGCCGCGCTTCGGAAAGCGGGATTCACCTGCCAGGCCCCCGAAGGCGCCTACTATATCTTGGCTGGGTTCGCAAACATCAAGAAGATGCCGTCCGATGAGTTTGCCCGGTGGCTCACGATCGAGGGCGGCGTGGCCACCGTACCGGGAACCAGTTTCTTCTCGGATCCGGCGGCAGGCAGGGACTACACCCGATTCGCCTTCTGTAAGACGGAAGACCTGCTGCAAGCCGCGGTGGCCCGGCTCGAGAGGCTGTAAGCGCTAGATCCAAACCGGGCGGCCCTCCTCACGCTGGGCGGTTGCCAAGAGCCCGGTCAGGATCTCCTCATAGCGGTTGAAGAGCAGAGACACGTGACCCTCCTCCGGATAGAATCGAGCCTCCGACCGTGGCAACGCGGCGGCCAGATAGCGGCCGGCCGCGGGCGGCACGTTGATGTCCTGGCCACCGAACCACAGGTTCACCACGATCGGCACTTGGCTCAACGGGAAACCCCATCCTCGGCTCGCCAGTCTGAGATCAGTCAATCCGCCCTCCTCCCCCCGCCGAAACGTCTCCCGAACCATGGCGATGAAGTGGGTGCGCCGGGCTGAAAACGCGAGGGCCTGTCGGTCGATCTCGGGCATCGATTCGCCCAATCGGTTGAAGAAGGTCGTCGGCTGAGTGGCCGCCATCGCGGCCATCGTTCGGAGCATCCGCCGCAAGGCCCACGGAAACCACCGCGCCAGAAAAAACATGGTCCGATTCTGCCGACTCATCCCCTGCCGCCCGTCGGGTACGTCCATCGGCGCCACCCCACACGCAATCCCGACCGAGCGAAGTCGATGAGGGATTCGAAGGGCGCAGGCGGCCGCGTACGGAGCGCCGCCCGAAACCCCTAACGCGGAGAACCGGGAGAGTCCCACTGCCTGGGCAAACCCCAGGACATCCGCCGGCCAATCGAGAATGGTCCGGTTCGGCTTGGGGTCGGACAGTCCCACGCCGGGGCGGTCAAGGGCCAACACCCGGACCCCCAGCCGCTCGGCGATCGCGTCGAACTCGGGTGCCGTCGCGTCGAGGCGGCAACTCGGGCTCCCGTGAAAATGAAGCACTGGCGTACCCTGGGGATCGCCGGTTTCGGCGTAGCCGAGCATCCGGCCGTCCGGCAACCGGATCGTCCTATCAGCCTGGATCGCCATCCGACCCCTCCCCGAGAATACGGCCAGTCCTCATCCCAACCAACTTAACGCCCATCCGGCCCGGCACTAGATTGCATCATGCCCAACCTTCGCCGAAACCTCAGCCTTGTCGCCCTCGCAACCGTATTCTTCGCCGGCTTGGCCGGCGGGCAAACCAAGCAACGTGCCCGCGAGCTTGGGATTCCGCTCGACGGAACCCCTGGCGCACTCAATGCCATTACGGACGTCCCCGGCGTCGAGGTCGGGATGACCACCCTGATCTCGGGCGAAGGCAAGCTGGTAGTCGGCAAAGGCCCGGTCCGAACCGGCGTCACCGCCATTCTGCCTCGGGGCAAAACCAGCGATTCAGAGGTCTACGCCGCGTGGTTTACGCTGAACGGCAACGGCGAATTAACCGGCACCACCTGGGTCGAGGAATCCGGGTTTCTCGGCGGCCCGGTTATGATCACGAACACCCATTCCGTTGGCGTCGTTCACCATGCCACCATCGAATGGGCGGTCAAGAAAGGCAAGGAGTTCTCGTGGTCATTGCCGGTCGTCGGGGAAACCTGGGACGGCGGAATGAACGACATCAATGGGTTCCACGTCACCAAGCAACACGCCGCGGACGCCATCGATAACGCGAAATCCGGCCCGGTCGCCGAAGGGAATGTCGGCGGTGGGACCGGAATGACCTGCAACCAGTTCAAAGGGGGCACCGGCACCTCGTCGCGCCGGATCGCGGTCCTTGGGCAAGCCTATCACATCGGGGTGCTGGTCCAGTGCAACTACGGCGGGCGGGCGCGATTCTCCGTCGCTGGTGTTCCGGTGGGACAAGAAATCCCCGACCTGCTTCCCTGTTTCGTACCGCTCGCCGACGGAACCGTCGCCGAGCGGGCGGCCTGCACCCCAAACGGTGGGGGTGGTGCGGATTTGGGCGATGTCGGCTCGATTATCGTCGTCGTCGCCACCGACGCCCCGCTCCTGCCCCATCAGCTGAAACGGGTCGTCAAGCGAGCGGCGTTAGGCATCGGTCGGATGGGCGGGATCGGCGGCAACTCCTCCGGCGATATCTTCATCGCTTTCTCCACCGCGAATCCGGCCGCTGGTGCCTCCGACAAGGTGGCCACCGTGCAATCGATCCCGAACGAAACCATCAATCCGGTCTTCGAGGCCACGATTGACGCCACCTCCGAAGCCATCTTGAACGCCATGCTGGCCGCCGAAACCATGACCGGCGCCAATGGCCGGCGGGTCTATGCCCTGCCCCACGATCGCCTTCTTGCCGCGTTGCGGAAGTACGGGCGACTTCGCTGATCAGGGAGCCGTTCGGCCCAAACCTCGGGGTGGCCGCACCCGGCCCGCCACCCCGGTAAGGGCCCCGAGGGCAACCAGGTAGGGAAGCATGACGAAGAACTGGTAGGGCACTTCGAGCCCCATGGCCTGGAACCCGAATTGTAGCGCCGTCAGCGCCCCAAAGGCCAGCGCCGCCCCCAGAACCCCGGCCGGCTGCCACCGCCCAAGCACCACGACCGCAATGGCGATGAACCCCCGGCCGGCCGTCATCCGCTCGGCAAACGCACCCACCTGAGCCAACACCAACGTCGCCCCGCCAATCCCTGCAAAAAGACCCCCGATCATCACGGCAATCGTTTGATACCAGCGGGTGTTGATCCCGATCGCCCGAGCGGCGTCGGCCGCCTCACCCACGGCCCGGAGCCGTAGCCCTACCGTGGTACGGTAGAGCGCCCACCAAACCACCGGAACTGCCGCCAACGCCAGGTAGGTCGGAGCCGGCTGCCGGAACAGGACCGGACCGAGCATCGGCAGCTGAAGCTCGGCACCGTGGGTCGAGAGTAGTTGCCGGTACAACACCCCGGTCGCTCCGACCGAGGCCAGGGTCACCGCTGTACCGGCGATGATCTGGTCCGTCCGGCCCCAGATTGCTATCGCCGCAAAAAGGCCGGAAACCACCATGCCCGCCCCGGCCGCCGCGAGCACCCCCAACCACGGATCACCACTGAGCGCCCCAAACACCGCGGCCAAGCACCCCACCAGCATCGATCCCTCGACGGCCAAGTTGATCACCCCGGCTCGCTCGGCAATCACCTCGCCCAGAGAAGCCCAGAGCAGCGGCGTGGCAATGCGGACGGCGGCCGCCACCAAGCCGATGATCGGATCCATCAGATCAGCCTCATGACGGCGCCGGACCGGGGCCGCGCCGAACACTCAGCAGCGCCACGACGATGATCACCGCCTGGACGATTGAAACCGCAACCGCCGGCACCCCGGCATCCCGCTGCATGGCGGCCGCGCCGGCGTCGAGCGCCCCGAAGGCCAAGCCGGCCACTACCACCCCGATCGGATCGGTTCGCGCAATCAGGGCAACCGCAATCGCCGTGAACCCGTACCCCGGCGACAGGTTCTGGTACAGGGCATAGGTAACGCCGGATACCTCGAACGCCCCCGCCAGGCCGGCCAACGCCCCCGAGCAGAGCAGCGCCACCGCCACGGTTCGCTCCACCCGAATCCCGCCCGCGAGCTCGGCTGCCCGGGGCGCTTCACCTACGGCCCGCAACCGAAAACCCCAGACGCTCCGCCGGAACACCACCCAGAGCACAACCCCGAGCACCAAGACCAGAAAGAAGCCGGCGTGCAACCGAGTCCCGGAAATCAGTGGCAATCGAACCGAGGCCCCGAGCGCATCACTCTGCGGATAGGTGCCCTTGGCCTCCTGCAGCGGACCTTGAACCGCATAGCTGATCAGGGCCTCCGCCACGAAGTTGAGCAGCAGCGTGCTGATGACCTCGAGCACCCCAAATCGGAACCGAAGCGCCACCGGTACCAGGATCCAGGCCGCGCCACCCAGGACCCCGGCCAGTAGGGTGGCTGTGAGGCCAAGAGGTGCCGGCCAACCGGCCGTGGCCAACCCAACGGCGGTCGCCGCCATCGCCCCGACCGCGAATTGGCCCTCGGCGCCAATGTTGAGGGCGCCGGCCCGAAAGGAAATCGCGAGGCCGAGACCGATTGTTATCAACGGCACTGCTCGAACCATCGTCGCCGAACTGATGGTGTACCACGATTCGAACGCGCCGCGCCAGAGCGCACCTAACGCTGCCCCGGCGTCATAGCCGAGCAGGGCAAGTCCAAGGCTCAGGATGACCAATCCGGCCACGGCGCCGCCGACCGGCACCGCCGCCCGCCGAAGCCAGGTCATTCGCCGACGCCGAGCATCATCGCCCCGACCGCTGATCGAGAAGCCCCGGCGAGCACCGGAATCACCGCGCCACGAACCACGACCAGAACCCGATCGGCCAGGGCCAGGACTTCGTCGAGATCGGTTGAATAGAACACCACCGCGCCGCCCGCCCTGGTATAGGCCCGGAGTTGCTGGTGCACGAAAGCGGTGGCCTGGATATCGAGCCCCCGCGTCGGGTTCTCTGCGACGAGGAGTCGGGGCTTGGCCTCAAAAGCCCGGGCCAACACCACTTTCTGTTGGTTTCCGCCACTCAACGACCGGGCCGGGGCGTCGGAACCGCTGGCTCGAATCCCGAACTCGGTCAGCAACGCGTCCATGCGCCGGCCGGCCGCCGGCCAATCCAACCAGGGTCCTTTCACCCATCGAGCGTCGCCCGACAGGCCGAGCACCAGGTTTTCCGTCAGGCTGAATCCACCGATCAGCCCTTCCGTGGTCCGATCCTCGGGAACGAAAGCGGTCCCGGGACCACCGAGGGATCGGAGCAACTCGCGTTGGCCGTTGCCCTCGACCGCCGCCAGCCCAACGATCTCACCACCCCGGAGCTCGAGACCCGCGATCGTTGGGACGGTTGACCCGCCAGCCGTACCCTCGAGCGGGACAACGGGGCGCGACAGGGGAGCTGCGTCGGCCTCACCGACCATCGCGCGGGCCAACCCCGCCGAGGTGCACTCCTCAACCGGACCGGAAAAACTGACCCGGCCTCGCCGTAGCACGGTCACCCGGTTCGCCACCGCGAGCACTTCGTCGAGTTTGTGGGTAATGAACACCACCGAACCACCACCCCTGGCAAACTCGCCAAGCAGGGCCAGAAGGCCGGCCACTTCTGGTGGAGCCAAGACAGCGGTCGGCTCGTCGAGCAACAAAATCTCGGCATCGGTGGCCAATGCCTGCAGAATTTCAAGTCGCTGTTTGGCGCCGACCGGCAGGGCCTCCGCTCGGATCGACGGATCGAGGCCTTCCCAAAGCCGGCGCCGCAATCGACCCAGGGCCGTGTCGGGGCGCCCGGCGCCCGCAACCGTCCCCACAGCCGCCCCGTAGCGACCGGCCGCGAGCCAGAGATTTTCCTGCACCGTGAGTGCCGGAATGGACGTGAAGTGTTGGTGCACCATGCCGATCCCGAGTCGCTTGGCGCCGGCCGGTTCCCGGAGCACCACCATCTGACCGCGGACGGCAATCGTGCCGTCATCCGGCTGGATGAGGCCAAAAACCAAGTGCATCAGGGTCGATTTGCCAGCCCCATTCTCTCCCAACAATCCGTGAACCTCACCGCGGGCAAGAACGAAATCGGCCCCGTCCAGCGCGATGGCGGAGCCGAACCGTTTCCGAATCCCGTGGAGTTCGAGAACCGGCGTCAAAGTCCCGTCGGATGGTGGTGAAATTCCCATGGCAGATTGAATCGCGTCGCCAGGTGCAGGGCCAGCGCCTTGACACCCACCTGTTCGGTGGCGTAATGGCCGGCGTAGATCACGTTGACGCCAAACTCCATGGCGTCGAAGTAGGTTTGGTGGGCGCCCTCGCCGGTGACGAAGGTATCGAGACCGGCATCTCGGGCCGCGCCGATCCGGGACCCCGCACCCCCGGTAATAATTCCCACCCGCCGGACGATCGGGGGCCCGCCGGGAATCAGCCGGGCCACGGTGCCGAGTGAGGTGTCGAGCAGCTCCACCAAACGGTCCCGGTGCAAGCCGCCCGGGGCCAGGCCGCAAATCCCAAGCGCCGCACCACGGTAGCTATCGAACGGCTGGCACTCGGTCAGACCGAGGCTCGCGGCCAGGACCGCGTTGTTGCCGACCTCGCCGTGCACGTCAAGCGGAATGTGGGCGGAGTAGAGCGGTACATCCGCCCGAAGCAGCCCGGCCAGCCGGCGATAGCGGCGGTCCGTGACCGGGATGTTGCCGTCCCAGAACAGTCCGTGGTGAACCAGCAGCAACGGCGGCGGCGCGAACCGCGAGCAGGCCTCGATCACCCCGTCGATCGTGGCCTGTGAAGCGTCGACGGCGGCCACGAAACCGCCGACCAGACCGGAGTTCTCGACTTGCAGTCCATTGACGGCCCCCGGTTCGTCAGGGACCTCCCGCACTCGGAGGTATCCATCCAGGTAGCCGGCGACCGTCTGAAGTTCGACCGGGGCGCTCATGGGATCGGCGACAATGTGCCCGCGACAATCGAATCGCCGGCCGCCACCACCTTCGCAACCAGCGACGCGGGTATGCTCGCAGCCAGGCCCGGATTGGCCACATAGCGAATCACCCCGCCGGCCAGGCCGAACGACTCCACCTTGGGCACGAAGGTTCCGCTCTTCACCTCCCGCGCCACGGCCAGAAACGCCCGCGGTAAGTCGATGATCGCCGAACCGTAGACTCGCTCGGGAGCCAAGCCACGCTGGTCGGCGTTGGCCCCGAAGACGAACACCCCGGGATGTTCTTTGGCCGCTTGGAAGATTCCCTTGCCCGCCTCATCGGCATTGTGGTGAAACAAATCGACCCCGACTTGGATCATCGCGAGCGCCGCCTCTCGGCCGGCCGCGGCATCGTCGAACGTGTTCAGGTACGCCACCCGGGTTTCCACCGAAGGGTTCATCCGCTGCGCCCCGGCCACCCAACCCTGATACCCGCGTTTGATCGGCGGAAGCTCGATCCCGCCGATGAAGCCGATCTTGCCGGTTTTCGTGAGCGCCCCGGCCATCATCCCGGCGAGAAACGTCCCTTCCTCGATTCGAAACACCAACGGCGCCACGTTCCCCTGGACCCGTTCACCGGAGGTCACGATAAACACGGCCTTTGGGTGCTCGGCGCTCACCCGTTCGGCCGGCTGCTGAAATTCAAACCCGTGGCCGAAGATCAGCGAGTACCCGTCCGCTGCGTAGGCCCGCAGGGCTTCTTCTTGAGCCCCAGGCGTGCGCGCCTCTTGATGGCTCACCACGACGCCCAAGGAATCCTTGATTTGCTGCAAACCCTCAAACGCACCGGCGTTCCAAGCGGCGTCGGCAATGGAACCGGGGGTGATCAGGGCGACCCGAAGCCCGGTCGGCTCGGTGCCCCGCCTTCCGCATCCGAGCACCAGGAAGCCAACCACCAATCCAGCCAGCCGTCTACCCATCAGTCGGTAACTCCGCCGCGGCCTCCATCCGAATGCCTCCATTGAGTTGGCCACCCTCCTGGATCAGGAGCCGCGGCGTCACGATGTCGCCATTGACCTGGGCCGTGGCTTGGACCTCAACCCGTTCGGTGGCGGTCACCGTACCATAGACCACTCCGCCGAGCACGGCTTCGCGAGTCTCGAGATTCCCCTCCACCACGCCGCCCGGCGACAGCAGGATTTGATGGGCCGCGTTGACATTGCCTGACACCCGGCCCTCGATCCTGACCACGCCGTCGGCGCGGAGGTCGCCGGTCACTGCCATATCGGGGGCAACGATTGAGATCGCGTTCGGATCGGCCCGCCGCCGGACGGGCACGCCACTCGGCGAAGGCGGATTGGAAAAGATGCCCATCGGCTATCGGTTCTCCCGAATCAGGGTGAGTGGATCGATCGAAATCCCGTTGTGCCGAATCTCAAAGTGTAGGTGCGGCGCCGATGACCGGCCGGTGTTTCCGGTCCGACCGATCACTTCGCCCGCCCGGATTCGGGCGCCTGGAACGGCCACCACCCGGGACATGTGGCCATACATCGACTGATACCCGTTGGGATGTTGGATCAATGAGAAATACCCGTACTCTTTGTCATTTCCGGTTTGAAGAACGGTCCCGCCGGCCGTAGCCCGCACCAGCGTACCCACCGGCACCGCCACATCGACTCCCGGGTGAGCCTCGTCCGTCGAGTCAGCATTTTGGCCCCGCGTGACATAGCCCCGTTCGTCGAGCGGCCAGTGGCTCGGGATCGATGGGCCGGTTTCATATCGGGGCCGCTCACCGGTAGCGAGGACCAGGACGTCCGGCGCTACCGGCAACACCGACGCCAGTTGCACCGGATCGGGAGCGATGTCAGCGCCGACCATTCGCCGAAGTTTGCCGTAGTTGGCTTCGACCCGATCAAGCGCCAACGCCAGCTCCCGGATCCGCTCATTGTCGATCGTGAGCCGGTCTAACTCCCGTTCGAGACCCGGTACTCGGGCGGCCTGCCGGGCGATCGGCGCATAGAACGCGACCCCAAGCACCAGGAGCACGCCAATGACGATGGCGGCCACGACCCCGAGCCGCAACAACCAGGTCGGAAATCGGTAACCCGCCGACACCAGTTCATCGTCTCGCAACACGGTAATGGTGACGCCGCGCCGCCGGCTGGTCATCCGTCGAAGGGGGCGCCGAGCACGGTCTCGAGCACCCGAGCCAGGTCATCGTTGGAGTAGTAGGAAATCGTCACAAAACCCCGTCCCCGCCGCCGGGCGGTAACCCGAACATCCGTCTGGAGCCGCTGGCGGAGGGCTTCCTCCACCCGGCGAACCTCGGGATCTTGGGCCTTCTCAACCGGATGGCCGGCCTTCTTTCGCCGACCAGGCACTTCGCCTCGCACCCGGGCCTCGAGTTCCCGGACCGACCAGCCGTGCTCGGCCGCGTCCTGGCCCATCCGCGACAACAATTGTTCGTCCGTAAGCCCGAGCAGTGCCCGCGCATGACCCTCAGTCAACGTTCGATGCTGAACCAGTACCTGGATGTCGGCCGGCAGTTTGAGGAGACGAAGCGTGTTGGCCACCGTCGCACGGTCTTTCCCGACCAGCCGGGCCACCTCGGATTGGGCCAAATGAAACTCCTTGACCAACCGCTCGTACCCCACCGCCTCGTCGAGCGGGGACAGGTCGTCCCGCTGCAGGTTCTCGATCAGTGCCAACGTCAACATCGCTTGATCGTCGACGTCCTTGAGCACGGCCGGCACCTTCTGCCACCCGAGCTGCCGGACCGCCCGCCACCGCCGCTCCCCGGCAATCAACTCGTACCGCCCGGCGCCCTTGGCCCGGACTATGATCGGCTGGAGTAGCCCCGAGGCTTCGATCGAGTCAACCAACTCTTTCAAGGCCTCGGGCTCGAACTCCCGGCGCGGTTGATAGGGGTTGGAGTCGATCGCGGCGACGGGAATCTCCCGTAAGGCACCCTGGGCCTCCGCCTGCTCCTTCGACATCGGACCGAGCAGCGACTCGAGTCCTCTGCCTAACCGTCGTGATTCGCTCATGCGCCCTCCATCGGAACGGTAGCGTCCATTCGCTCAACTCGCTTCATCAGTTCCTGGGCCACGGCGATATAACCCTTCGCACCGACCGACTGCACATCGTACATCAAGATCGGCTTGCCAAAACTCGGCGCCTCGGCCAGCCGGACGTTCCGCGGAATAACGGTCTTGAACACTTTGGCGCCGAAGTATTCCTTGGCTTCCTCGGCCACCTGCCGGCAGAGGTTGAGTCGGGAGTCGTACATCGTCAGCAGGACGCCGTCGATGGCCAATTCAGGGTTGAAGTTCTGTTGGACCACCCGCACCGTGTTGAGCAGCTGGGAGATACCCTCGAGAGCGTAGTACTCGCATTGAATCGGGATCAGCACCCCATGGGCTGCGGTCAGCACGTTGAGGGTGATCAAGCCAAGCGAAGGGGGGCAGTCAATGAGTATGAAATCATACGACGCACTGATTCCTCGGAGCGCATCCCGAAGCCGGGTTTCCCGATTCGGCAGTGACACCAACTCAAGCTCCGCCCCAACCAGGTCTTGCGTCGATGGGAGCGTCGCCAAATAGGGGAGTTCAGCGTCTGGAATCGCCGCCTCCGCCGGCGACCTCCCGTCCACGATGACGTCATAGAGGGAGACGCGATCGGTTCCTTTGGGAATCCCAACCCCGCTCGAGGCGTTCGCCTGTGGGTCAGCATCAACCAGGAGAGTCCGTCGCTCAGCGATCGCCAGGGAGGCCGCCAGGTTGACCGCGGTGGTTGTCTTTCCGACTCCACCCTTTTGATTTGCAATCGCGATGATACGGGCCATTGACACCAAAATCAGTAAAACGTTTATTGACAACGACTTACATAGTAACTACCGGGTTTTGTAACCGAGACCTGTCGTCCTGATAAACCTACTACCTATTGATCAATCCGCAATCCGATGTTTCACGTGAAACAGCTTGTTGAGGTTGGTGCCCTTGCACTCGAATGGTTTTGCCGATGGCCGGGAGTTGGTGCGAAGGTGTTTCACGTGAAACGAGCGGCGGCTTACCGACGCCTCTTGGCGATCTCCATCACAAGGGACTGGAGGTCGCTAGGAGAAATACCTGGGATCCTTGACGCCTGACCTAGCGTGGTTGGTTGCCGAGCGGTCAGCTTCTCGCGGGCCTCGAAGGAAACGGACTTCAATGACATGTACGACGAAAACTCCGAAATCTCAAAGCTCTCCATCTCTTCGAGTTTCTTCGCCATCAGCTGCTCCCGGCTCAAGTACCCGGAGTACTTGATCTCGACGTCGGCCCACTCCGACGCCTCGCCGGCACCGAGTCCGGCCGCCTCCAAAAGGGTGGCAAGGGGTACCCCCGGCCGTTTGGCGAGTTCCGCGATCCGCACCGGCTCGGTGATCAGGGAGAGGCCCGCGAGGTCAAGGACTGGATTCGCCTGGTCAGGATGGATCGACCGGCTGTTCGCCCGATCCAATGCCGCTTGTTCAGCTTCGAACCGACTCAGGGCAACCCGTCGTTCGTCCTCGCTATACAGGCCGGCCGAGTCACCGATCCTGAACAAACGCCTGAGAGCGTTATCCTGCCGGAGCATCAGCCGAAACTCGGACCTGGACGTAAACAACCGGTAGGGCTCATCGACCCCCTTGGTCACCAGGTCATCGACCAGAACCCCGATAAAACCGTCCTGGCGCCCAAACACGATGGGGTCGCGACCGAGAGCAGACGCCGCAGCGTTGAGTCCGGCCACGACCCCCTGGCCGGCTGCCTCTTCATAGCCGGTGGTTCCGTTGACCTGGCCCGCAAAGTAGAGCCCCTCAATCGCCTTGAGCCGGAGGGTCCGGTCTAACTGGGTCGGCGGGAAGTAGTCATATTCGATCGCGTAACCGGGTCGGGTCATTTCCACCCGCTCCAACCCCGGCACTGACCGGAGGTACTCGACTTGAACCGAGGGGGGCAGCGACGTCGAAAGCCCGTTGACGTACATCTCGGCGGTGTCGAGCCCCTCGGGTTCCAGAAATACCTGGTGACGAGCGGCATCGGGAAACCGAACGATCTTGTCCTCGATCGACGGACAATACCGCGGCCCGCGGCCACTGATCGCCCCCCCGTATAACGCCGATTCCTTGAGGTGCTCCGTAATGATGTCCCGAAGCCGCTCGCCGGTGTGGGTCAAGTAACAGGGGAGCTGGGACGGATGCTCATGCCGAACGAAGCTCGAGAACCAATAGCCGGCCTGATCCCCATCCTGCCGGGCAAGGCGCTCCAGGTCAACCGTCCGCCCATCGATTCTCGGCGGGGTTCCAGTTTTGAAGCGTTCTATCGTAACCCCAAGAGCCTCAACGTCTTGCGCGATAGCAACCGCCGGTGGCTCCCCGGCCCGCCCGGCTGGAACCCGGGTATCCAACCCGATGTGGATCTGGCCTCTGAGGAAGGTCCCGGCCGTCAAGACCACCGACCGACACCGATGCCGACGGCGATCCATCGTCTCAACCCCAACCACCCGACCCGACTCAATCAGGAACCGGGAGACCGTCCCCTGCGAAAACCGAACGTTAGGCATCCGCTCGAGTTCCAGCCGCACTGCCCGCCGATAGAGCCCCCGGTCACACTGGGCCCGCGGCGACCAAACCGCCGGCCCCTTGGACCGATTGAGCATCCGGAACTGGATCCGGGCCCGGTCCGTCGCCCGACCCATGATTCCCCCCAGCGCATCCACCTCCCGAACCACGGTCCCCTTGGCAATCCCACCAATCGCCGGATTGCAGGACATTTGGCCGATCGTCTCGAGATTCTGGGTCAGCAACAACGTCCGGGCGCCCATTCTGGACGCCACGGCCGCCGCCTCCGCCCCGGCATGGCCACCCCCGACAACCACGACATCGAACTCCATAGGCCGGGAAACTACCCGCCGGCCCGAAAAACAGAAGGGCGGAGGAGATCATTCCCCCGCCCCAGACGACCACCACCTGCCCCCACCGATTTCAGCTGGCTCGAACCCAGCGCCACAAGTCCTTGGCGGAGGCCTTCTTGCCGTACGACAAGATCCCCACCCGGTAGATCCGGGCGGCCATCCATACGATCAGCAGCAGGCCAGCCACCGTCGAGGCAATCGACAGCAGCAACTCCCCGATCGGAATCGGGGCGATCGAATGCCGGACCGGTACAACGAACGGAGCGAGCGGGGGAATCAAACTGAGAACCCGCGCCAAGGTGCCGTTCGGCTCGTTCAACAACGCGAACATACTCATCAGGCCCATGATGATGAACAACATCACCGGCATTTGCGCCTGTTGGGTCTCTTGGATCGTCGTGCACATCGAGCCGATGGCCGCGTAGGCCGCCGAGTACAGTAAGAACCCGAGCGCAAAGTAGATCAAGAAAATCACCAACAGGTCGGTGGGCATCGACGGCAACATGAACGGCATCCCGCCGCCGGCTGCCGCCGACACCCCAAAGGCCTTCATGATCTGCGGCTGAAAGTCCCGTAGCAGCTTTGCCGCCGTCGTCCACACCCCGATCTGAAGCATACTGACCAGACCCACCCCGACCACCTTGCCGAGCAACAACTGAAACGGCGTCAAACTCGACACCAGGATTTCCATGATCCGGTTCGATTTCTCCTCGATCACCGACGACATCACCTGGGTGCCGTAGAGCAGCAACGAGATGTAGAGAATGAGCCCCATCGCGTACGCCAACGCGAAGGTCGCCCCCCCGCTCTCATTGGTAAGCTTGCCCTCCGACACCTTCCGGGTTTCCAAGCTGAGCGGCACCACCGCACCGAGAGCCACGACCGGGTCCACGCCGGCCCGCTGGAGTCGCTCCGTCATCATCACCGGGTTCAGGATCCCCCGGAGATCCTCCATATCGCGAGGACTCCCGACATTCACGCCGAGATAGCTTGCCTGGCCCTTGGCGATCCCGCTCTCGGATACCATCACGATCCCATCGATCGACCCCTCCGCGCGGTTCGAGAGGCCCGTCATCCGGACCAAAGAATCCCGAACCTCCTCCGCTCGGGTCCCGGCCACCACCAACGTGAGGACAAACTTGGCCTCCGCGTCCGCCCCCGACCCCTTCTTGGCCGCGGCCAAGGCCGTCGTGACCTTGGCGCCGAACTCGCCGGTACCCGCATCGATGACCACCACCTTCCGGCCGGTCGTCTCGCGACTGAGCAAGAGTGCCGGCACCACGGCCATCCCGACAAAGAAGACTGGGCCAAGCAGCGTGCCGATTACGAACGCTTTGGTGCGAACCCGCTCCACAAATTCGCGACGAATTACCGCAAATATTTTGTTCATCGGATTACGACTCCTCTCGGATGGCAAACGGACGGGCCCCGTCGACCCCGACTCGCGCCTCGAAAATCGATTGCAGCGACGCCTCCATGACCTGGAATCGGGAAAGCCCCACCCCTTCCCGAACCAACGCCTCGAGCAGCCGGTCACCCGACTCGTTGGCGGCCAACGCCACTTCGGCCGTGGCCCCAAAATCCGATACCTTCGACACCAGGGTCCGGTCCGCCAACACCCGCGCGGCCCGTTCCGCATTCCTGGTGTACGTCAAAGCCACGTGCTGCCCTCCGAACTCCCGTTTGATCTCTGCCAACGTCCCATCCACTCGCTTCTCCCCATGAGCGATGATCACGATGTGATCGCACATTTTTTCCGCGTGCTCCATGATATGCGTGGAGAACAACACGGTCCGGCCCTGCCGGGCAATGTCCACCACGATCTCCCGCATCGTCTTGCTGTTGACCGGGTCGAGGCCGCTGAACGGCTCGTCGAGGATGACCAACTCCGGCTCGTGAAGAAGCGCCCCGATGAACTGGATCTTCTGCTGCATCCCCTTCGAAAGATCTTGAACTTTCTTGGCCGTCCAATCACTCAAATCGAGGCGCGCCAACCACTCCACTGCCCGTTTCCGGGCAACCGCCCGCGGGATCCCCTTGGTCTCCGCCAAGAAGATGATCTGATCAATCACCTTCATTTTCGGGTACAATCCGCGCTCCTCAGGGAGATACCCGATCCGGGACGAAAGGCCGCGGCTCCCGGCGGTCGATCCCAGCACGGCCACTTGACCCTCGTCGGGCATGAAGATGTTCATGATCATCCGAATCGTGGTGCTCTTGCCCGCGCCGTTCGGGCCCAGCAAACCGAAGATCCCACCTCGCGCCACTGTCATCGACAGATTCTTCACCGCCGTATGTCCCGAGAACCGCTTGGTTACTCCGTTGACGGCAATTACCGTCTCCGCCATCTGGTCCGTACCTTGAGTTGAGTGTGCCAGCCGCTCCTACTGTTTGCCGCTGCCAGTCCCCGCACCGGCCATCTCGGAACCCTCCGGCTTCATATCAAACCGTCCGGATCGAAGATCGACTCAATGGCGCAGCTGAACAACCGCGCCATCGAAAAAGCCAGCGGCAGGCTCGGATCGTACTTGCCGGTTTCAATGATGCTTTACATGTCGCCGTCGTATTAGATACTACTACAAAACCAAGTCCGTCAGTCGAATGACCGGCCCAACCGCCGCCGCCTTAGGGATTAGGAGAGTGCGGTGCATCACCTGGACCCCGAACCTCAGCTGCCGCTTGAGCCAGGTGATCCGGTCCAACGCTTCGGCACTCGTCTCTCGGACCGCCACGTCATGCAATACCACACCCCGGGGCGTGGCCTCGTGGTAACGCCCGACGTAGGTCCTGCCCGCCTCATCATCCAACACCACCGTTATCCCGTGCAGCTCCTCGTGCCCCGGATGAAACACATGGCCGCTCATGGCCGGCTAGGCTACACAATGAGCGGAAAACGCCGCATTCAGCTCCGCGGCGATCGCCTCGGGACCCCGCCCCTCGATCTGATAGCGGTGGAGGAAATACACCACCGCACCGTCCTTCAACAATGCGACGGACGGCGAACTCGGCTGATAGTCAGCGAAGTAACTCCTCGCCCGGGCCGTGGCCTCCAAATCCTGGCCGGCAAACACGGTGAACACACTGGCCGGTGTCACCGGACCCTGCAGCGCGCGCGCCAGCCCCGGCCGAGCCGAGCCGGCGGCGCACCCGCACACCGAATTCACGAATACCAGTTGAGTCCCGGCAGGATCACCAAGGACCTGGTCAACCTCGGCGACCGTCCGAAGTTCCTTCACGCCCAATCCGGTCAATTCCGCCCGCATCGGCCCCACCAAACGTTCCTCATACGGCATCTGGTCTTCCCCCTGTTCCGTCCTCGACGGCCTTCATCATGGCGTGCCACGCGAGTGTGGCACACTTCACCCGAATCGGAAACGCGGACACCCCCGCAAACGCACTCAAACAGCCCAAGGCCTTTCGGGCTTCTTTCTTGTCATCGCCGGTTATCGACACCTTCCCGGTAACCACCTGATGAAATCGATCAAACAGCGCCCGGACCTCGGCCAAGGGCTTCCCCTTGACCGTCGTGGTCATCATCGACGCCGATGCCTTTGAAATCGCACAACCCTGGCCCAGAAACGAGACGTCCGTCACCACCCCGCCCTGAACCTCGACCCACACATTGAAGACATCACCGCAGAGCGGGTTGCAACCTTCGGCGTGGCCGGAAACTGCCGTCGGTTGCCGAAAATTCCTCGGCGACTTGTTGTGGTCGAGAATCAGGGACTGATACAACTCATCGAGGTCGCTCACCGCCCGAAGACCTTTTGGGCCGCCGCGACACCGGCCACGAGCGCATCCACCTCAGCGGCGGTGTTGTAGGGCGCAAAGGAGGCCCGAACCGTGGAGGTTACCCCGAGCTTGGCCATCAGCGGCTGGGCGCAATGGTGCCCCGCCCGGACCGCCACGCCATGGGCGTCGAGCGCCGTCCCCACGTCGTGCGGGTGGACGCCATCCACCGAAAAACTCACCACCCCTACCTTCGGCGTTGCCTGACCATGAACGCGGACCCCATCGAGCCCCTCCAGCCGTTCCACGGCCTGCGCCACTAATCCGTCTTCGTAACGCCGGGCTGATTCCCGATCCCACGTGGCCAGATACTCGATGACCGCCCCGAGGCCAAACACCTCGCCGATCGGCGGAGTCCCCGCCTCAAATCGGGCCGGAGGCGGGGCGTACGTCGATCGCGAAATTTCGACGTGTGCGATCATTCCCCCGCCGCCCTGCCAGGGCGGCATCCGCTCCAAGATCCGGCTCTGCCCATGGAGGACCCCCAAGCCGGTCGGTCCGAACAGTTTGTGAACCGAATAGGCGTAAAAATCACAACCAAGCGCCTGCACGTCGATTTCGAGATGGGGCGCCCCTTGGGCCCCATCCACCACACAAATCGCCCCCATCTCGTGCGCCAGCGCCGCCACCCTGGCCACGGGCACGACCGTCCCAAGCACATTAGACACGTGGCAGATGGCGACGATCTTGGTGCGATCCGACCGCTCCCGCTCGAACCAGTCCAGATCCAACTCGCCCCGATCGGTACAGGGAATCGCCCGAATCCGGGCCCCCGTTTGCTCGGCCACCAACTGCCACGGCACCAGATTCGAGTGGTGTTCCATCTCGGTGACAAAGATTTCGTCGCCGGCCCGCAGCACCGACCGGCCATAGCTCTGCGCCACGAGGTTGATGCTGGCCGTGGTCCCGGCGGTGAATACGATTTCATGCGCACCGGCGGCACCCATGAACCGAGCGGCCAGCGCCCGCACCGACTCATAGCGCTCCGTAGCGTCTTGGCTGGTCGAATGCACGCCTCGGGCAACGTTGGCGGTCATCTCCCGGTAATACACTAGTAACGCGTCGACCACCGCGTCCGGTTTGAGAGCCGTCGCAGCGTTGTCGAGATAGGCAATCGGATGCCCTCTGACCGACCGAGCCAGCATCGGAAAATCACCCCGGACGGCCAGCGGATCCCACCGAGCGCCGGTTGCCGCAGGGGCCGCCCCGGTTACCACCGCATCCGGCATCACGGCTACCGAGCGACTCCGAGCCGCTCGTACACTACGTGATTGAGCGCGGACCGGATCGGTTCGGAGGTCACTTCGTTCAGGACCTCGGCGGCGAACGCATGGGTCAGCAATCGCCGCGCGACATCGGCGGGGATGCCCCGGCTTTGGCAATAGAACGCCGACATCGGATCGAGATTCCCGACGGTGGCACCGTGGGTGCACCTCACATCATCGGCAAAGATTTCGAGCTGCGGCTTGGTATCGACCCTGGCTGAGTCAGAAAGGAGTAAGGTCCGGTTGGTCTGCTTGGCATCGGTCTTTTGAGCTTCCGGCGTCACGAAAATCTTGCCGTTGAAAACCCCGTGCGCCCGGTCATCGAGAACGCCCTTGTAGACCTCCCAACTCCGACAATTGGGCTCGTCGTGGTAGATCGTCGTATGGGTATCGATGAGCTGATCGCCCCGGCCAATATACAAACCGTACAGCAGGGCCTCGGTATTCGGTGCGCCGAGCCTGGTGTGAAGGTTGTGCCGAGCGAGCGCCCCACCCATGGCCAGCGAGAACGAACGATAGTGACTGTCGCGCGCCTGGTCGACGTGAGTAAACCCAATGTGGTACCCAGCTTCGCTCTCGCGCTGAATCCGGCCATGTTCGACCCAGGATCCGGCCCCCATCGACACCTCGGCCACTGCGTTAGTCCAATAGCGGGTCCGATCCGAGAGCGAGACATAGCTCTCAACCATCTGCAAACGCGACCGCTCGCCGGCCACGACCAAGACTCGCGGATGCGTCACGATCCCGTCAGCCGCCGCGGAGCAGACGAACACGATGTGGACCGGTACCAGGACCTCGGCGCCGGGACTGGTCCGAACCACCACTCCGTCCCGCGCCAAGGCCGTGTTGAGCGACGTGAACGGCGTCTCATCCGGTCGGACATGCCGGCCGAAGTGCTGCTCCATGAACTGCGGCTCGGCGGCCAGAGCCTCGGAAATCGTCGTCACAGTCAGTCCCGGCTCGGTCGCCGCGTTGGATAACGACGAGTCGAACCGGCCATCGACGAAGACCAACCGGGGCCACTCGGCGTGGTCGAAGAGAAACGGCGCCAGGTCGGCCAATGACAGCGCCCCGGGCTTGGCCGGCGCGACAAAGCCACCCCGGGCGATCGGAGCGACGGAGGTGAAACGCCACTCTTCGTCCTTCGTCGACGGAAAGCCCGACTGGCGGAAGCCGTCGATTGCGCCTTGGCGAATCCCCTTCAACCAATCCGGCGCCTTGGCTCCACCGTTGGCCGCGGCAGCCTCGAACTGCCGAACGTAACTCTCGATCACGTCACGGCCTCGGCTACCCCGGTGAGCCACTCATAGCCCTTGGCCTCGAGTTCCAAGGCCAACGATTTGCCGCCCGACTTGATGATCTGTCCGTCCGCCAAAACATGAACGAAATCCGGGACGATATGGTTGAGGAGCCGCTGATAATGAGTCACGACCACATACGCATTATCGGGACGCTTGAGTGCGTTCACCCCGTTGGCCACGATCCGAAGGGCGTCGATGTCGAGCCCCGAGTCCGTCTCATCCAGCAAGGCGAGTTTGGGCTCGAGCACGGCCATTTGGAGAATCTCGTTCCGTTTCTTCTCACCGCCAGAGAAACCCGCGTTGACGGCCCGCTGCATGATCTCCGCGCCCCACTCGACCAGCTTGAGCTTCTCCTCGAGGAGGTCGATGAAGTCGATCGGGTCCATTTCCTCCAACCCCCGAGACTTCCGAAGCGCATTGTAGGCAGCTCGGAGGAAATAGGCATTGGTCACACCCGGAATTTCCACCGGATACTGGAATGCCAAGAACACGCCGGCTTGAGCCCGCTCTTCGGGCTCCAGTTCGCTGAGATCGATTCCGCCGAACAGGATTTGCCCGCCAGTGACCTCGTAGGCCGGGTGGCCCGCAACGACCTGGGCGAGCGTGCTCTTCCCGGAGCCATTCGGACCCATGATCGCGTGAACCTCGCCGGCGTTGACGACGAGATTGATTCCTTTGAGGATCTCCTTGTCGGCCACACCGGCCCGGAGATTCTTGATTTCGAGTAGAGGTGCCACTGCACTGCTCCTATCCGACGCTGCCTTCGAGACTGATCCCCAACAGCTTCTGAGCCTCGACCGCAAACTCCATTGGGAGCTCGCGGAAGACCTCTTTGCAGAACCCGTTGACGATGATGGAAATTGCGTTCTCCGTGTTGAGCCCTCGCTGCCTCAGGTAGAACATCTGATCTTCGCCGATCTTCGATGTCGAGGCCTCGTGTTCAACCGCGGCGGTCCGATTCTGGACGTCGATATACGGAAACGTGTGGGCGCCACAGCGATTCCCGATCAACATCGAGTCACACTGGGTGTAGTTGCGAGCCCCGTCCGACCGCGGCATCATTTTCACCAACCCGCGATAACTATTCTGGCCCCGTCCCGCCGAGATGCCTTTCGACACAACCGTGCTCTTGGTGTTCCGCCCAATGTGGATCATCTTGGTTCCGGTATCGGCCTGCTGCCGCCCGTTGACCACCGCCACCGAGTAGAACTCCCCGATCGAATGATCGCCTTGCAGGATCACCGATGGGTACTTCCAGGTAATCGCAGAACCGGTTTCGACCTGCGTCCAGGAGATCTTGCTGCGGTCGCCCGCACACTTCCCTCGTTTCGTCACGAAGTTGTAGATCCCGCCCTTGCCGTCTTCGTCCCCGGCATACCAGTTCTGAACCGTTGAGTACTTGATCGTGGCCCCCTCGAGTGCCACCAGTTCTACCACAGCCGCATGGAGCTGGTTCTCGTCCCGTTTGGGAGCGGTGCATCCCTCGAGATAGCTGACGTAGGCCCCTTCGTCCGCGATGATCAGGGTCCGCTCGAACTGTCCGGTGTTGGCCGCGTTGATCCGGAAGTAGGTCGAGAGGTCCATCGGGCAACGGACTCCCTTCGGGATGTACACGAAGGACCCGTCGGTGAAGACCGCCGAATTGAGGGCCGCGAAGAAATTGTCGCTCGTCGGCACCACTGACCCGAGGTACTTCCGAACCAGGTCAGGGTGCTCGCGCACCGCCTCGGAGAACGAGCAAAAGATGATTCCCATCTCGCCGAGCTGCTTCTTGTAGCTGGTGCCGACCGACACGCTGTCGAACACGGCATCGACCGCGACGCCGGAAAGGATCTTTTGTTCGGTGAGTGGAATCCCAAGCTTCGTGTAGGTCTCCAACAGCTTCGGATCAACGTCGTCGAGGCTGCCGAGCGGCTTGGTGGTCTTGGGAGCCGAGTAGTAGACAATCCGCTGATAATCGATCGGAGGATACGTGACGTTCGGCCAATGCGGCTCCGACATCTTGAGCCAACTCCGATAGGCCTTGAGCCGCCATTCCAGCAAAAAGGCAGGCTCGTTCTTCTTGGCCGAAATCAGACGGATGACGTCCTCGTTGAGACCCGGCGGGAGCGATTCGGACTCGATGTCCGTCACGAACCCCCACTGATATTCCCGGTTGATCAAGGTCTCGACCGACTCGCTCACGGCTACTCTCCACCCAGAAGATTCGTCTCGAATTCGAAATCCTAAGTAAAAAGGTCGGAATTGTCAAACGGGGCCTGTCAGGCCAGGGTGCGGCGGCAGCATGACCTCCTGCGCCCAGCGCGTGGTTGTTTATAGTACTACTATGAGACATCTTGCCAGAAACAGCCGACCTCCGAGATTAGGTGACATGACTATCCATCGAATTCGACTCCTTGGAGACCCGGTCCTTCGGGCCCGATGTGAGCCAATTACCCAGCCCGGCTCCGCGGCCGTCCGAATGATCGTGGACGACCTTCGGGATACCCTCCGGGATTGGCAGTCCCGCTTCGGAACCGGCCGCGGCATTGCTGCGCCCCAAATCGGCGCTCCGGTCCGGATCATCTACCTCGAAATGGACCGCCCGTGGCCTCTGATCAACCCCGAGATCGTCGACATCGGCACCGAAGACTTTTCGGTCTGGGATGACTGTTTTTCTTTCCCGAATTTGCTGATCCGGGTCCACCGAGCGTATCGGGTTCGGGTCCGTTACCAAGACCTCAAGGGCGAATTTCACGAGGTCGATCTCGAGGGCGATCGGGCTGAGCTCCTCCAGCACGAAATCGACCACTTGGACGGGGTTCTGGCCGTGGATCGGGCGCACGGAATGGACTCATTCTGCCTAAGAGAGGAATGGAACCGTTGGTACACCTCCCGCGATCGCTCTGGAGAGCCCGAACCACGCCATGAGCAATTGACGGCCCATATCTGAACCGCCCGATTGTTATATTGGCTCTCCCCGCCGACAGCGAGCCACAATGGGCGAGATCGTCAGATATCCGGCCAACGGCCACTCAACCACCGGCTACTTGGCCAAGCCGGCGTCTGGAATCGGCCCCGGGATCCTCGTCATCCCGGAGTGGTGGGGCTTAGTCGACCACATCACCGCAGTGGCCGATCGGTTCGCCGCCGCTGGATATGTTGCCTTGGCGCCCGATTTCTACGACGGTGAAACCACTCAGAGTCCTGATGCGGCGGCGAAGCTCTTTATGGCGCTCAACATCGACCGAGCAGGAGCCGACCTCCGCGGCGGAGCCGATTACCTGCTCGCCTGCTCAAAGAGCCTGTCCGGCAAGGTCGGCGCACTGGGGTTCTGCATGGGGGGCCAACTCGCGCTCTACGCGGGAATGGCATACCCAGACCGAATCGGGTGCGTGGTCGACTTCTACGGGATTCACCCCAAGGTCCCGATCGACCCAGCCCGCCTCCGGGTCCCGGTGCTCGGTCATTTTGGCACCCGAGACGGTTCCATCCCGGCCGCGGCCATCGCCGACCTAGCCGAGGCAGTCAACCGAGCAGGGGGACAATTCGCACCCCATTACTACGAGGCCGACCACGCCTTCTTCAACGACACCCGACCCCAAGTCTACCACCCTGAGGCGGCCCGATTAGCTTGGGAGCGAACCGTGGCATTCCTCCGCCTGCACTTGGGCTAAGACGAACTGAAATTGGAGCAGTCGGATGACGTACATCATCACAGAAGCGTGTATCGGAGTGAAGGATCGGGCCTGCGTCGACGTTTGCCCGGTTGATTGCATCTACGAGGGAGAAGACCAGCTCTTCATCCACCCGGACGAGTGCATTGACTGCGGTGCCTGCGAGCCCGAATGTCCGGTCAGCGCGATCTTCCCCGAGGAAGAGGTGCCCGAGAACATGGCCCCCTCGATCGCGAAAAACAAAGAGGTATTCACCTCCCCGACGCCACCCGGCCGGCCCAAGCAGTAACGGCCGGTCGGCGTTTCCCCAGCGACGCCTGCCCCGGGATCGGTATCACCCGACCCGGGGCACAGGAATGGACATCCGTACTGCGGCGTGGCGGTGACACGGGAAGATTACTCGTGTTCGAGACCGCCTACCGATCAAGACGCTCAAGCCCGCCGGATGGTTTCATCGCAGACTCTGCAAGAACTTGAGAATTGCCCGGGTGGTAGGCACCGGCTGCTCGATGCACGGCAGGTGTCCCGATCCAGGAATCTCGACAAGGCGGGACTCGGGAATGATTGCGGCCATCTGTTCCGACACGCCGGGCGGCGTGATGATGTCCTCTTGACCCACCACGACGAGGGTCGGAATCCCGACTAGTCCTGACAACAACGGGGAGCTGTCCAACCGCTCCCGCATCGCCGTGAGGGCCCCAATGATGCCAGGAACCGGGGCTCGGAGAATCATCTCGCGCACCGACTCGATGATGTCGGCCGGCACCGTGGTGGTGAAGAACCGCGGCAACATCGCCTCAGCGGCGGCGATCGCCCCCAAATCCCTGACTTTCGCCACCAATCCATCCCTCGCCTTCCGGCCCTCCGCGCTGTCTGCCTCAGCCCGGGTATCCATCAGCACGAGACCCCGCACCCGGCTTCGATGCCGCCGGAGAAACTCGAACGCCACGTAGCCACCCATGGAAAGTCCGCATAACACGACCCGATCCTCGCCAAGGGCATCCAGCAGCGCGGCCAAATCATCGGCGTACATCGCCATCGAATAGCCCAGATCGGGGGCATCCGATCGGCCCATGCCTCGAAAGTCATAGGCAATCCGCCGGTATCCGCTCAGAGTGTCGAGCTGGTGGCGCCAAATAGTCCGGTCGAGGGGAAAACCATGGAGGAACACGATCGGCAACCCGGAGCCGCGCGTCTCCACCGCCAGGCTGACGCCGTTGACCGTGATTCGGTCGATCGGGTCGGCACTGGGCCGGGCGCTGTAGAACCGGCCAACCGCGTCGGGAACCGGTTGCGGTTGCCCGTACTGATCCACACACACGAAGAGGAACTCGGCCGTGGCCAACGCCGTGTCATCGGTGATTCGACGGGCCGTTTGCCGGATCGTAAAACTGGTCCGGCCCCAATGAGTCAGCACCTGCTGGAACCGGAGCGACGCACCGACCCGGACCGGGGCGTGAAAGTCGAGGACGCTCCGTCGAACCGCCGGCCAGAGCGCGTCGCGGGTAAACACATCGACCCCGGGGCCCCGCTCCAGTTGTTCCCAGCGGGCCCGTTCAAACAATTTGAGGAATGCCCCATGGCTCACGGTCCCCGCCGCGTCGCAGTCGTCGGGGTGGATCGTGAACTCGACGTCGGCTTCCGGGATTCGCGTCAATCCGACTCGCTTCTTTTTGAATTGGACCAGGCCATCAAAACTACGCCAGGGGTGGCCCTCGTCGCTACTTTACCCTGACCCCCTGACTGCAAGCTGCTTGCCGGAGTCCTCCGATGTCCTCCAGAACCGCCCCAGACCCCCTTTTGATCGCCGACCGGCCGGCCTTTGAAGCCTTAGTGACTGGCTGGCAGCGCGAAGCGGTCGTCGGGATGGATACCGAGGCCGCCAGTTTCCATCGATTCCGGGATCGGGTCTACCTCCTCCAGTTATCGACACCTGAGCAGACCGTCATCGTTGACCCAGTCGGAACCGGCGGCCTCGAGCCGCTGCGTCCCTGGTTCGACCATGGCGGCACCCAGTTCATCTTTCACGACGCCGACTACGACCTGCGGCTGATGTATCGCGAAGCAGGTCTTCGGATCCGTGATTTGTTCGACACCCGGGTCGCCGCCCAATTCCTCAACCTGCCCGGCATCGGCCTTGGGGCGATCTTGGAGAGCCGGTTCGGGATTCGAACCGACAAACGATTCCAGCGGGCCGATTGGTCAGCCCGGCCGTTGACACCGGACATGCTCACCTATGCGGCCACGGATACCCACTACCTCCCCGACCTCCGGATTGCCTTTCTCGGCGAGTTGGACGCGATCGGTCGGCTCGCTTGGGTCGAGGAAGAGTGCCGATTGCTGACCGCCGTGGAGTGGCCCACCCAGGAACCGCCGGAGCAGACCTTCCTTAAGATCAAGGGAGCCCGTGACCTCAATCCCCGAGGCCTCGCTGTGCTCCGGGAACTCCACGTCTGGCGGGATGGCGTCGCTGAGCGGCTCGACCGGGCCCTGTTTCGCGTCCTCGGCAACGAGGTGTTGATTGCCCTGGCCGGCGAACCGCCTCGCGATCTCAAAGGGTTGGAACGGATCCGGGGAATTGGGCCGGATAACGCGGCCCGACGCGGGCCGGAGATCCTGGAAGCGATCGAGCGGGGATTGACCGTACCGGACGCCGATCTCCCAGCGTTTCCGCGCCATCCGCGCTACCGGCCGGACCCGGCGTTCGATGTCCGAGTTGAGCGGCTGAAGACATGGCGAGCGGCGTTGGCCACCCGAATCAACCTGCCCCCGGGCCTGCTGGCACCGAACGCGACCCTCGATGGAGTGGCCCGGGCGGTCCCGACGAGCCCCGAGGAACTCCTGTTGGTCCCGGGAATCCGGCGATGGCAGGTCGGCGAGTTCGGAAAGGAAGTGATCGCGCTGGTTAGCGCGAAGGCCTAGCCCAGGAAGGCCCGGACGCGAGGGTCCATCCGCTCCGGGGTCCAGTAGGGCTCCCAGACGAGTTCGATCGCAGCGCTGTTCACCCCCTCGACCTGCTCGACAACCAGCCGGGCGTCCTCCATGATTTCCGCCCCCGACGGGCATCCCGGCGAGGTCAGGGTCATCTTGACGTGGGCGTCTCCCTGTTCGGAGACCTCGATGTCATAGACCAGCCCGATGTCCACGATATTGAGACCCAATTCGGGGTCTTTGACTTGCCGAAGCGCTTTGCGAACGATCTCAGGAGTCACCATACCCTCAAGGTATCGATCTGCCCCGTCTTGGTAAAGCGGTGGCGACAAGCAGCGAACGATGGTGCCGGCGACGCAGCAGAACAATCCACCCCAAGGTCATGGGGGTCTTGGCTCGCGAAGGGCACCCGGTGGAATCGCATAGGGTAGCTGGGCTGACGAACGGTCTCGATCGGACAACCGGAGTACCGACACAGTAGGAAACATGATATCGCTTGGCCGGCCCGAATGAGGCAGACCCAATGCGTGTCCGAACTCGGGAAGCGCGACCGACCGGGTTTCCTCAGGCCCGAGCCACAGGTCTTCCCACATCCGGAGCGCCTCGCCCACGGCCTCCACCACCGGATCGGCGTTTGGCGGCCTTCCGATCAACACCCTGGGCACGGTACCTTCGCCCCATCGCCGAGTCCGGGCCGACGAGCAAGGAGTCGAGATACACCGTGGGGCCGGCTAGCGCGAGGCGGCGACGGACTTCGATCCTGGCGAGCTGAGCGATCAGCGGGGTCCGATGCTCCGGACGGGATTCGTTGACCGAACCACCGGCGGCCAAAGCGGTGACCGGAGGAAGCGCCGGAACCGGCGCAGCGGGCTTGGGCTCGGCCACCGAAATCGTCACGGTCGGGATGGGCCGCTCGGCCCACCGGCCGTAGATCAGCAGCACCCCCAAGCCGACCGTCAACCACAAGAAGATTCTCGCCACGGTCTGGGAGGCTGCAAAATGGGAGCCCGGTTCATTTTTGGCTGCTCGGTTCCTGGCTTGGCCCATCGGAACCCTTTACATTGCCAGCGTTTGCAGCCTTTCATCCAACGAAACGATCCCCCCTCCGTGCGCTGGAGACCCCGTTGATCATCGCGAGCTTCGCCAAAGCAATGGTGCGATGGCGTTGGATCGTTATCGCCGTCTGGGCGATCGTCGGGCTCATCGCCTTCATCCAGGCCCCGAAGACGCCGAACCGCCTCGCGCTTCAAGGCGGAGCCGATGAAATGACTGAAGCCCGAACCGCCGATCGGCTGCTGTCTACCCGATTCGCTCGGCCCTTCGGTGAGTTTCTGGCGGTGGCCGTCGAGGGTCCTACGTCGTTCGCCGAGGGACCGGGGCGAGCGGTCCTCGATACGCTGACCAAGACGGCCGCCCGGCTGGCCTACGTCCAAAACGTCGTCTCGTATCTGACCCGGAGCGATACGTTGTTCGTCTCCAACGACGGGAGGGCGACTTTCTTCTTGGTCTCCCTCCGCCTTCGGGCCGACAGCGTTGGAGCCAAGATCCCCGACATACGGGCCAAGCTCAACCAGGTATTGGCCCAAGTACCCAACCGGCCATCGTACAAGATGCACGTGACCGGCCGAGCCGCCCTTGACCTCGACGTCCGGACCGTGAGCGCCGAGGACGGGAAGCGATTCGAACTTCGACTCCTCCCGATCACCCTGGTCATCCTGGTTTTGGCGTTTGGAGCGTTGGTCGCCGCCTTGCTGCCGCTCGGCATCGGGGTCCTTGCCATTGCCGTGTCGCTCTCGATCGTCGGCGTCCTGGCCACCACAATGCCGATGTCGGTCTTCGTCCTGAATCTCACGACGATGATCGGACTGGGCGTCGGGATCGACTATTCCCTGCTGATGGTAACCCGCTTTCGCGAGGAACTGGCCCGCGGATACCGGCGACGCGAGGCGGCGGAGCGAACCTTGATGACCGCGGGCATCGCTGTCGTCAACTCAGGGTTGACCGTCGTGGTCGGGTTTGGCGCCCTCCTGCTGACGCCGATGGTCGAGACCAGAAGCGTCGGGATCGGCGGCTTGATTGTCGTTGGAGTAGCCGTTTTGCTCTGCATCACCCTGCTTCCGGCGCTTCTGGCGGCCCTGGGCCGCTCGATCGACGAACCCCGCTGGTTGGCTCGACGCCTCACTTGGTATCACGCCCCGCAGATTTGGGAAAAGTGGGCCCGTTCCCTTGCCCGCCACCCCGTCAGGGCTCTGCTGGTTGGGGGATCGATTATCGGGGTACTCACTCTACCGGTCTTCTGGATTCGAATCGGCCTCCCGGCCCGCGACTGGTGGCCCAGCCAGACCGAAGCCGGCGCCGGAGTCGAGGCCCTCTCGCGGATGGGCGTGTCAGGGTACATCACCCCGCTCCGCATCGTCGTCGAAGTGCCGTCAGGACAATCGGCCACTCAGGCGGTCAAGCTCCGTGGCCTCCGAGCCCTTTCGGACTCAATGAGGGCCGATCCCCGGGTCGTCGAGGTTCGCAGTATTGTCGACCTCGAGCCCGGGACCTCGATCCTCGCTTACTCGCTCCTCTATGCCGACCTCGATTCCGCCCGCGCCCGCCACGGCGATTTTCTGGATGCCTATTTGAGCCGCGACGGCCAACTTGCGCTCGTCGATGTCATTCTCGGCGATACCACGTCCCTGACCTCGGCCATGTCCGTCGTGGCCCGGATTCGGGGGCTTGCTTCCAGTCAGAGCATCCGTCAGCTCCGGGACAGCCGAGTGTTCGTCGGGGGCTACGTTGCGGCGAGCGTCGATCTCCAGGCCGAGATGCTGCGCCGGTTTCCGGGCTTGGTTGCGCTGGTCCTTGGCGCGACGGGCTTGATGCTGGCCATCGCCTTTCGATCGGTACTCGTTCCGGTCAAAGCCGTCTTGATGAACTCACTCTCCGTCAGTGCGACCTTCGGCATCTTGGTCTTGGTGTTTCAATTCGGGATCGGCGGTCAGTTTCTGCGACTGACCGGCCCGACGGAAGCCATCTTCGTGCTGGTTCCGGTGTTCGTTTTTGCCGTGGTGTTTGGACTCAGCATGGACTACGAGGTCTTCCTGCTCAGCCGAATCAAAGAAGCATTCGACCGGACCGGGAAGAATACCGAAGCGACGATGGAGGGGTTGAGCGCGACCGCATCGGTCATCAGTTCAGCGGCCCTGATCATGATCTTCGTCTTCGGGGCGTTCGCCTTTGCCCAGGTGCTGATCATGCAGTTCCTGGGTTTTGGATTGGCGGTCGCGGTGCTGCTCGACGCCACCGTCATCCGCATGGTCCTGGTTCCGGCCTTCATGCACCTCATGGGACGCTGGAACTGGTGGCCCGGCGGCCGGCGCCAGCCACCGGAACGACTCCACTAGCCTTAGTGTTTGGCCTCCAGCCAGTTCGATCCAACCCCAACATCGACAACCAGCGGCACCTTGAGTTCGGCGACGCCCACCATACAATCTCGGACCATTGGCACGACCCGTTCGATCTCGGCCTCGGGGACCTCGAGCACTAACTCGTCATGAACCTGCACCAAGATCCTCGCCTCGAACGACCCTTGACGGAGCGCCTCAGACAGTCGGATCATCGCGATCTTGATCAGGTCCGCCGCCGAGCCCTGAAGGGGTGAATTCTGGCTGAGCCGTTCGCCGAAGGCGCGGGTATTGAAGTTCTTGTCCTTGATCTCCGGAATGTACCGGCGGCGATTGAACAGGGTCTCGACATACCCTTGGGCCCGGGCCACCTCGATTTGGCGATCGAGATAGGCCCGCACCCCGGCAAATCGCTGGAAGTAGTCCGCAATGAACGTCTTGGCGCTCTCGAGGGAAATCCCAAGTTGCTTCGATAACGCAAAAGGCCCCTGGCCGTAGATCGTACCAAAATTGATCGTCTTCGCTTGACTTCGCATCTCCGGGGTGACGGCGGTCCGATCGGCCCCAAAAATGAGGGCGGCGGTCTGGCGGTGAATATCCTCGCCGGCGTTGAACGCCTCGACGAACGCCGGATCGCCTGACAAATGGGCCATCAGTCTGAGTTCGATCTGCGAGTAATCCGCCACCACGAAGCGCCACCCGGCCGTGGGAATGAACCCGAGGCGAATCGCTTCGCCCCTCGGCGACCGTATCGGGATATTCTGGAGGTTGGGTTCCGAGGAGGAAAGCCGGCCCGTGGCGGCACCGGTTTGGTTGAAGCTGGCATGGATTCGGCCAGTTCGTTGATTGACTCGGTTCGGAAGCACATCCACATACGTGGACTTGAGTTTCTGAAGCTCCCGGTACTCCAGTAACAGCCGCGGCACGACATGGCCCATGTCGGCCAACTGCTCGAGGACATCGGCATCAGTCGAGGGGCCGGTCTTGGTCTTCTTCAGGCTCGGCAACCGAAGCTTTTCAAACAAAAACACCGCCAACTGCTTCGGGCTGTTGAGATTCACCGAGCCGCCGGCCTCTTTGGCGATGGCGGCTTCGAGCCGCTTCAGATCCTCCGTCAGTTCACGCGAGAGTCGTTCGAATACCGGTGTGTCGATTCGGATACCGACCCATTCCATGTCCGCCAGGACCCGCACCAATGGCATCTCGATGTCACGAAGCAACGGCTGAAGAGAGGTTTCCGCCAACCGCGGCGTGAAGTACGCCTCCAGCGCCAATATCGTTGTACAATCCACCGCGGCCAATCCTGCCGCGACCGCCACCGCCACCTCGCTGAACGGAACCGGCACTTTACCTTTGCGCCCAAGATCGGGAAGCGTTGGTATCACCCGGCCGAGCAGATCGCCGCTGAGGGTATCGAGTCCATGGGACCGGCGACCCGGGTCCAAAACGAAACTCGCCACCATCGAATCGAATGCCACCCCCGCCAACTCGACCCCGTGGTTTCGCAGCACCTGCCAGCCCCGTTTGATATCGTGTCCACCCTTGGCCACCTGAGGATCCTGAAGCAACGCAACCAAATCGACACAGGCCGAGTCGCTGAGCGCCGGCAGGTTCTGGACGTCAACCGGCGCCGCCAGCTCGCCGTCAGCCGGTCGATGCCCAAACGGGAGGTACCAGGCTCGACTCAGGCTCGCCGCCAGACCGAGTCCGACCAACTTGGCGTCATGAGGTTCGCCGGCACTCGTTCTGACGTCCAGGGCCAGCAACGGGGCGGTTCGAAGGTCCGTCAGCATGTCCGCCAGGGCCAGAGGATCGTCCACGACCTTCACCTCGGCGGCCGGAGCTGCAGCCGGCACGACGTCGGCCCCGGCCTGAGCCGCCAATCCCTCCGCCGGCTCACGGTGAGCGGCCAAGCCAAGCCGGGTGACCAGTGAGTGGAACTCCAGGCGAGTCAGGACCGTGCGAAGAGCCAAGGGATCCGGCTCCTGGCGCACCGCCTCGCGGAGTTCAATTCCGACTGGTACGTCCTTCCTGATCGTCACCAACTGTCGGGATAGCCGGGCTTGGTCAGCCTCGGACAGGAGGGCTTCACGGGCCCGTTTGGCCTTCACCTCGCCGGCTTTGGTCAGGATGGTATCGAGATCCCCGAACTCAGCCAGCAACAGCACCGCCGTCTTCTCCCCGACCCCATGCACCCCCGGTACGTTGTCGGACGCATCACCCACCAGGGCCAGGTAGTCGATCACCTTGGAGGGCTCGACCCCCAACCGCTCCGAAGCGTTGGATTCGTCAACCCAATGTTCTTCGACCCCAGCCGGCCCCCCCCGGCCCGGGTTGAGGAGAGCAATCCGGGGCCCGATCAACTGGTAGAAATCCTTGTCGCCCGACACGATGACGACCTGCACGCCTCGATCAGCCTCTCGGCTGGCCAGGGTCCCGATGACATCGTCGGCTTCGTATCCGTCGATCGCTACGACCGGCACCCCAAAGGCCTTGAGGATTTCGCGGGTTTGCTCCAACGCCAGGTCGAAGTCCTGTTGAAGTTCCGCGTCCAGTTTTTGCCGCGTCGATTTGTACTCGGGATACATCGCCGATCGGAACGAATCTCCCTTATCGAGAACCCAGATCAGGTACTCCGGGCGGTATTTCGACTGGAGACGGAGTAGAAAATTGACGACACCCCAGGCCGCCGACGTGTTCTCTCCGCGGGAGGTTCGCAGCGGCCGGCTGATCATGGCGAAGAAGGACCGGTAGATCAGGGCGTGGCCGTCGATCAGGAACAGCCTGGGGATCTCAGAAGCTGACATAGACAGAAAGGTAAGCTGAAAAAACGAAGGGGCGACCGGGAATTCCCCGATCGCCCCGCAATTGTTTCGACAACACGACTATCGGTTTCGGGCGTCGCGTACCACCAGCGACCGCGCCCGAGCGAACTCCGAGCGAGAGTTCGGCGTCAACCGCATCCGGGAAAAGCCAAGCGTTCCCTCGAAATCGATCACCGCCCGGTATTCGTTGTAGTACCATCGGATGATCCGTCGATCACTAGACGGCGGGTTCTCCAACACTTGGTCGGGCTCGCCCAGGGTCACGAAGACCTCGCCACGATCAGTCCGCCACCCTTCCCCGCCCTCATCCCGAAATCGTTCATTGGCAAAGGCGATCCGGGTGAAGTACCGGTCCAACGCTTCGTTGTTGCTGGTCTCGGGAATCGGGTCGGTCACCGCAAAGAACTGGCGCCACAACTTCGCCCGATCGGCCGGCTTGGCACTCCTGAGGTTACCCAGCAACCCGGGCTCGTACGGAAAGAATCGCAGCAGAGTCAATAGGTTTTCGTAGTTGGTGACGACCCAGCCCTTCGCAAAGGAGACCAAGGCCTGAACGCTCCGAGCCGAGGGCCCCTCGCCAAACTGGATCTTGAGCTCACCAAGCGGCGGCGCGTCCGAGCCGAACCGGACCAACCGGCCCTCGACGCTCTTGCCGCCGGTAAATTGGACTTCAGAGCGATACACCACGCTGTCACGATCATCCCGAACCGTCACCGGGATCTGCGTGGGACCGGAGAACCGGTATCCCTCCACGTAGATGAACAACGTGTCGCCGCCGCCATGCGACACCGTGCCCCGGGAATTCAGAATGGCGTGGAGCGAGTCGGTAACGGATGTCCGGGACCGGACCTCGTAGACCATGGTCGGCGCTGAGATCGAACCAGCCTGAAAGGCCGGTACCTCCACCACCTTCTCGACCCGGCTGGCCGCCGTCGATGCCGGGTCACGAACCACGACCGCCACCGTGTAGCTACCCGGCGCCAGGAGAAAGGATTGAGTAAAGAAGATCGTTTCTTCGTTCCGCTGGGTTTCTTGAAACGAGGCCACCCGAACGACCTCCGTCTTGCTGACCGTGATCGGCGGGGCGCCGGTCCTGGTCAGGGAAATGTCCGCCCGGAACCGGGCCGCAAAGGTCCCCTGATCGCGCTGAAACGAGATGGCTCGATTCTCGAACGACAGTCCGACCGTCATCATGGTCGAGTCACCTCGACCGGCGAGCAGCGCCACATTGCCGACGAACGGAATCGGGCCGGTCCCCGCCAGGCGGCCGAGCCGCTGAAAAACCGTCGACAAGCTGAACAACTCGGTCAACGTCTGGTCGGTGGCGGTCCCCGGTGTCCCCGGTGGAACCCCTCGACCGGACAAGCACCCGGTGCCGATCAGAAGCAGGGCTATCGCGTTCAGGAAGCGGGGGCGACGTTTCATGCGGCAGGAATCCTTCAATAGCTTAGTGGAAGAACCGCGACGGAGAAGGTCCCGGCTCCTTGCTTAAGCCCTTGGGCGGCGTATACGTTGAACCGATCCAATGAGCCAAGATAACCTCGTCGGCCGAACCGTGGCCGGTTACATGCTTCTCGCCTTCGTTGGCGAGGGTGGAACCGCGACAGTCTACCGCGCCCAGCACCCCACGCGCGGCCTCGCCGCCGTCAAGGTGCTCCGTTCCCGGACGAGCCAAGACCCAGTCGCGGTCAAGCGGTTTCTCCGAGAGGCTGAATTTGGCGCTCGCCTCGACCATCCGAACATCGTCAACACCTACGACTACGGCGAGGCCGAGGGAATGTTTTATCTGGCCCTCGAATGGGCCGCCGGAGAGCCGCTCGCCAACTTCCTGACAGCCACCGGCCCGCTAGCCCCTGACTTGACCGCCAAGATCATTCGGCAACTGGCCGACGCCCTCGTCGTTGCCCACCGGGCCGGCATCATCCACCGCGACTTGAAGCCGGCCAACATCATGTACGACCCGGTATCCCAGACGGCTCGGCTCTTAGATTTTGGGATCGCGCGGGATGCCGAGGACGACCCATCGCAACGGCTCACCAAGGCCGGGTTCTTTGTCGGCACCCTCCAGTACGTCGCCCCCGAGGCCTTGAGCGGTGAGCTCGTCAAGGAGCAGGCAGACGTCTATAGCTTGGCCACGATCGCGTACCACCTCCTCAGCGGCCAGTTGCCATACCCCGGGAAAAACCCACGAGAGTTGTTTCAGCAACTACTATCAAAACAGCCGGTCCCTCTGTCCCAGGCCAACAAAGCGATCAAGTTCTCCAGCGAACTGGAAACGGCCGTGATGCTAGGCCTGGACCGCGACCTTTCGAAACGCTGGAAGACGGTCAGTGACTTCGCTACGGCTTTCTGCGAAGTGGCTCAACAAGATGAAAAGGGGAAGGGCGGATTTTTTTCGTCCCTGTTTCGTCGTCGCAAGAAATGAGCGCTCTCAGTGAACTCGAGACGCTCCTGCGGGAGCGGTCCCTGGTCTTCGGGGATTTCATCCTCGCCTCGGGGCGGAAGTCCACCTACTACATCGACGCTCGAAAAACCACGATGGCCGCCAGGGGCCAGTTCCTCATCGGCACCCTCGGCCTTGAGTCGGTTCGAAACCGGGGCTGGAAGCCGGCCGCCGTTGGTGGCCTGACCATGGGGGCTGATCCGGTGGCCTACGCTATCGCGAGAGCGAGCCTGGACTCGCCGCCCATCATCGACGGATTCAGTGTCAGAAAAGCCACCAAAGAGCACGGCACCAAGCGGCGAGTCGAAGGCAACTTCGAGCTCGGCGTTGCCGTGGTCATCGTTGAGGACGTCATGACCTCGGGTGGCTCGGCGATCCAGGCCGTTGAGGCGGTGCGGGCGGAAGGCGGCCTCGTGTTGGGTGTCCTCGCGGTGGTTGATCGAGAGCAGGGCGGGATTGCAGCCGTCGAGCGGCTCGGCGTAGAGGTTGCTTGTATTACTACTATATCAAGATTGGGGGTCATCGCTAAACGGTAGTCTTCGCGACTAATCCGCCGAGAACCCTGGAACGTCTCTCTTGGCCCGCCGATCCCGATACCGGGGGCCGGCCCGGCCGACCAAGCTCCATCGGATGAAATTCGCCCCACGCCAGTCGATACGGGTCAACCAGTAACGCAACGAACCGTTCAATCGCCGAGTCAAACGTGAACCGGCGGCGGAACTCACCCGGGGTAATCCCAAGCATGGCTCGAAGATGCCGGCCGAAGCTCTGGGGCGAGGAACACTCAAGCCGGTAGGCCACATCCGTGATGGAGAGGCCTTCGTTCTCGAAAAACTGGGCGGCATACACCAAGCGGATGGCCGCCATGTATGTCTTCGGCGACGGTAGTCCGGCCCTGGCAAACCGCGACACCATGGTACTGGGCCGCATTCGGGCGTGGGCCGCCAGTTGGCGCGCCACCGAGGTCGAGGGAGCGAGCCGGATCATCATCTCGAGGAACATCCTCGCGTCCGCCGGAACGTCAGGGATCGAGTCGAGCACCCGCGCGAGAATGCGGGCGGCGGGACGGGATGCCGGTTCGGCCAGTAGTTGCCGGAGTCGCCGCCAGCCATTGGGGCCGCTGACATCCACGACGTGACGCACCCCCGTCGCCCCTAGCCGCAGGAGGGTTTCCGGTGCCGCTGGATCGGCTCGGGTCACCAGCGCCACGGTTGGAATGTCGGGGAATCGACGCACGAGGTTGTCGATGTCCTCGACCGCCTGCCCGGCACACTCGTGGACCGAGAACACCACCGCATCGATCGGATGTTCCCGAATCACCCGCGTCGCCGCCGGCAAACTGGACCGGTGTACCACGGCAAAGCACCCGAGGCCCGCCGCATCAAGCCCCGGCCGGTCGGTTTCCGCGACCACGGCGGCGACCGTCAGACATCCTCGTTCAGGCAACATCCTCATTCTCCGGTTCGAAGTCTGTTCGAAGCTGCACCCGGAGGCTCAACGAAGGGTAAAATGCCGGACCCACCCAAATGATTCAGATCGAGTCAAAACGCGACTGTCCTTCCGAACCGCGCATCAGGGCCTTGATCGCCGCGAGGGCAGGGGATGCGGCCGCCGCCCGAGCCCTCCTCGCCTCCCTCGGTTCCGGTGCCGGCCGAACCGGCTCCTGGGAGTGGGACGGCGACGTCCGGCCAATCATCGCGGACACCTATTTCGAACTGGGCGACTATCCGAAGGTGATCGAGGTTTTGAAAGACTTCGCTCCGCCCAGTTTCAGTTCCCGAGGATTTGATTCGCGATGGGTCCTGCTCCCCAGGGTCCGGCTCCTCCGCGGTCAGGCCCTCGAACGCACCGGTCAATTTGCCGCGGCGGCCGGTGAGTGTCGGGCCGTCATCGACCGATGGGCCGGGGCCGATGTCGAGCTCTTGACGGTCGTGCAGCAGGCCCGGCAGCGGTTGGCCGCCGTGACCGGAACTGCCGAAGGGCGGTGATCCGATTACCTTATGCCCCGGGGGCCGACGAGGTAGTCGCGGGGCGGGTTTTCGTCCCCGAGGAAAGTCCGAGCTCCAATGGGTAGACTGCCAGGTAACGCCTGGGCGCCGAAAGGCGACGGATCGGGCCACAGAAAACGAACCGCCCCTTGGGTTTAGGCCCACGGGGTAAGGGTGAAAAGGTGGGGTAAGAGCCCACCGCGTTGCTGGTAACAGCAACGGCACGGTAACCCCCAGTCGGAGCAAGGCCAAATAAGCGGCGAGGTGCGACCCACACCGACCACGTCCTTCGGGACGAGCCGCGGGTAGGCTGCTGGAGGCGCCTGGTAACGGTCGCCCTAGAGAGATGACTATCCGGATGCCTTCGGGCGTCCGAACAGAACTCGGCTTACGGTCGACCCCCAACAACCCCCTTAACGCCCAGGTTTGGACGGGGGGTTGTTCTGGCTCTGACGGGCGTTCCAACGCGGGGCGTTCCGAGGACGTTGATCTTCTTGGAGGAAAATTATGTCTGGTCGATTCATTGCCGGTGCGGTTCCGTTCGTGATTTGGGGGTCGATGGCGGCCGTCGCGCCGGAGGCCCCGAGCACCACCAAGTACCGAATCGATACCAAGCTCGAACAGATTGTCGACCTCAGCGCCATGGGGCAGGGCAATCAAACCACATCCTTTGACCAGCATGCGATCATTTCCGTGACGCTCACGGATACGATCGGCGGGCAGATCATGCACGTCGTGATCGATAGCCTTACGTCAACGGCACCGGTCCCCCCGGAAATGATCCAAAAAGCCCAAGGCGCATGGCTGCACGGCACGGTCGACGCATGGGGCCGGGGCAAGGTCACCGCGACCTCGGCCGATTCGAACGACATGGTGTCACAGCTGAAAGGGACGATGGCTCGCTTCTTCCCGATCGTCAAACCGGGCGCGAAGGCCGGCGATTCTTGGCTCGATACGGCCACCGTCGACACCAAGACGCCGGCTCAGACCATGAAGTCCATGACCATCACCAACTACACCCACGGGGGTTCGGTGACGCGTGACGGGCAGCCAGCAGCTCGGATCGATGCGGCCTCCTCGACCACCGGGGCCGGCACCATGGAAAATCCAATGGCGGGCACCATGGACGTCGAACTGAAAGACACCGCAACCAGTTCGTATTTTGTCGGATCGAACGGCCGGTTCCTCGGTGGTGAATCGTCCTCCGACGGGAAGAGTCTCGTGCGGACCCCGATGGCACCTGATCCGATCCCGGTTGTCATCAAGCGGACCACCACCATCTCCGTTGCCAAGTAAGCGATTGGGTTGACGATGTCACGGCGCCCGGTTTCGTCGGCACCGGGCGCCTTCCTAATGAACCCGCCTTCGGGAGTTCCCGGACCCGGGCAACCCTCGGCCCCCAAGCGATCGCGATTCCGTCGAATTCTGATGGCGTCACTCGTCCTCGGATCACTTTTCTGGTTTTGGATGTTCGCCGTTTGGCCTCCGCCGATTTGGTACCGCTGGAACTGGCCCCGACAAACGGCCTTCATGGCGATGCGGGGTGATCAGGCCGATAGTCTCGCCCGTCACGGGCAGCGTCGGCGCCAAGCCATCGACGGCACCCTCCCAAGGCTCTACGATCCGGTCGAGTTTGATCGAATCGCAACGGCTGTCCCCCAAGCCGTTCTGATCGCCGAGGACCACCGCTTCTTCGAGCATGGCGGGGTTGATTTCCAGGCAATTCGACAAGCCCTTGGCTACCGCCGAGAGGATTTTGAACTGAAAGATCCCCGGGATCGGACTGAGCTTCGCCGAGTGGTTGGGGCGGCCTGGTCGCGGCGGGACCGAATCAGAGGAGCGAGCACGATTACTCAACAGCTGGCGAAAAACCTCTACCTTTCCCCGTCTCGCAACCCGCTTCGGAAGTTTAAAGAAGCCCTGACGGCCTATCGCCTCGAGATGGCGATGTCCAAGACCAGGATTCTCGAACTCTATCTGAATGTCGTGGAGTTCGGACCGGAAGTCTGGGGCGTCGAAGCCGCCGCCCAGGCCTACTTCGGCAGATCCGCTGATCGATTGACAGTGGAACAGGCGGCCGCCCTAGCCGGGTCACTTCCGTTTCCGCTCCGGTCGAATCCAGCCTTTAGATCCGGACGGATGCGGTGGCGGCAGCAATTCATCCTGCGCCGGCTGCGGGGTGAACCGATTCAGGTTCCGGACGACGGCGAACCGCCCGAAGGGAAAGAGCCGATGGAGCCCGACTCCACCAGCTCCCGATAGTTAATCCAACAGCCGTAAAGGCATCACCAGCGAGAGATAGCTGGCCGGGTCATCCCAACCGACCGGTTCACAGGTCGCGGCCCGCTCTGGGGCTTTAAAGCTCATCCGGACCTCGTCGGTCGGCATGTACTTGAGCACCTCAAGCACATAGGCCGCGTTGAATCCGATTTCCAGCGGGTCGCCCTCATACGCGACCGTCATTTCCTCTTGGGCCTCGCCCAGATCTGGAGTCGTCACCGACAGCTTACAAGTCCCGTTGGCGAAGGCCATCCGAATCCGGTGGGTTTGATCGCTGGCGACGATACTCATCCGACGGAGGGCGGCCGCGAGGGCCGCTTTGTCCGCCGTCATGATCTTGTCGTTTTCCTTGGGAATAACCTGTTCATAGTTCGGGTACGGGCCTTCGATAAGCCGGGTGTACACCTGGGTACCCGCTGATCGGAATCCGAGGTGATTGTCGCTCCGGGCGATCTCGATTTCCTCCTCGGGTTTGTAGAGCCGCCGAATTTGGTCTAGGGCTTTCGGCGGCACGATCAGGTCCGCCTGACCTGAGCCCTTCAACGGGACATCCATCCGGGCCAGTCGGTGCCCGTTCGTGGCTACCATCCGCATCCGATCGCTTCGAAGCTCCCAGAGCACGCCGTTGAGAATCGGCCGGCTTTCCTCAGTGCTGGCGGCGAACGCCACGTGTCCGATCAGTTTCTGGAGGTCGTTGGCCGCCACTTTCCAAGCCCCTTCGAACTTAACCGCCGGGAAGGCTGGAAATTCATCACGCGAAAGCCCGAGAAGCTTGAACCGCGACCGGCCGCATTCGATTTGGACCCGCTGTTCCCCCGAGGCGGTGAACCGAATGGCGGCGCTCGGCAGTTCGCGGACGATCTCCACCAGCTTTCGGGCTGGGAGGGTTGTAGCACCCTCCTGGTCCACCTGGGCTGGTATGATCGTACTGACCGCAATATCGAGATCGGTTCCCGAGAGCCGAAGACCGTCTTTCGTGGCCTCGACCAAGATATTGGAGAGCACCGGCAGCGTGGTTTTGGATGGAATGCTGGCGGCAACCGCTCCAAGGCCTTCGTGTAATTTTTCCCGCGTAATCGTGAACTTCATTTCGGTTTACTCTCCAGCCGGCCTCAGTTATCACCACGGGCTATTAGAAAAGCAGTACCTATATAATAAAACAGTAGTAGTCGTAGAGAGGGTCCATTGTTGATGACCAAACCAACCCCTTATGGCTAAGCGAGTTGCTCTCCAGGCGACGTCCTCATCCTGTGTGTACAGCGGGGAAAGGTCTGAAAAACGCACCTGAATATCCCCATGATCCACACTTCACACACCCAACTCACACGACCGATGAGGTTAACTCCACTCGAGCGGAATCAACGCGATCCCGGAATCCCCGATCACGGGCCAACTCTCGCTGGACCTTGCCTACGCTATGAATCACGGTCGAGTGATCCCGTCCCCCAAACGCCTGCCCGATCTCGACGAGTTGCATATTGAGGACCTCCCGGGCCAAGTACATGGCGATCTGCCGAGGCACCGTGAGACTCTTGATCCGAGCCTTGGAACGGAGACCTTCCGGGGTGACCCCCCATCGTCGGGCCACTACGTCCTGCACCTTATCGATCGAGGGCAAGGCCTTGGGTCGGTCGTCACTGGTGGTTTGGCTCGGCCGGATTCGGTCGGCCAGGGCTTCGCGGGCCAGGTCGACGGAGATTTCCCGGTGCCGAAGCGAGGCATAGAGCAACAATTTGATGATCGAGCCCTCGAGCTCGCGGACGTTCGAGTAGACATGCTCGGCAATGAACGTGAGGACGTCGTCAGGTATCGTCGTTTCGAGGTGATCTTGTTCCTGCTTCTTGCGGAGAATGGCAATCCGATGTTCGAGATCCGGCATCCCAACGTCGGCCACCATGCCCCATCCGAACCGGCTGACTAGCCGATCTTCGAGGCCGGGCATTTCTTTCGGAGCCCGATCGGAGGTCAGCACGATTTGTTTTTGGGACTCGTACAACGTGTTAAACGTATGAAAGAACTCTTCTTGCGTCGCTTCCTTACCCTCGAGGAAGTGGACGTCATCGACCAAGAACAGGTCAATTTCACTGCGATATCGTCGCCGGAGATCGGGCATGGTACGCCCGTGGATCCCTTCAATGACCTCATTGATGAAATGCTCGGCTCCAATGTAGGTCACCCGGGTCGCAGGATTCTTCCGAATGACGGCGTGGGCAATGGCCTGCATCAAATGGGTCTTGCCGAGCCCAGTGCCCCCGTAGATGAACAGCGGATTGTAGGTCCGGCCCGGGGCTTCGGCCACCGCGTAGGCGGCCGCAGCCGCGAGCTCGTTCGACTTCCCGATGACAAAGGAGTCAAACGTGTACCGTTCGTTGAGGGGCAGGGGTGACTGGGTGGTCCGGATCGGTGCGGTGATCGGCTCGGGCGGTGGCGCCACGAAGAAATCAATCTGGGGGCGTTGGCGCCGGTCATCCGGCACTCGAAAGCTTACCCCAACCGCATGTCCTAAAACGACTTCAGCAATCTTGGCGAGGATAGCCGAGTGTTTGGCTTCATTCCACTTGACCGCAAATTCGTCCGGGAGCCCGAGGACGAGATTTGCCCCGTCGAAGCTGAGGGGCTCAGCCGGCGACAGCCAGGTCTCGACCGCTTGCTCGGTGAGCTCGCGCCGGGCCTCATCGAGGATCCGTTTCCAGACGTCTTTCGGGGACAACGGCATTTCGCCTCGAATACAGATCAGGGGTCTAGCGAAGGGGGACGATCTTACGGCTGGCGTGTGGAAAAGTCAACCTTGACCGAAGCCGGATAGAGCCGCTATCTTCCCGGGCTCACTTGAAGTGTTGGGGATTCTATGCAGCCGTCATATCGCCCGCGGAATCGTAAGCGGGTCAACAGGCATGGTTTCCGGGCCCGGATGGCAACTCGCTGGGGTCGGGCTACGCTTGCGCGCCGACGTAAGAAGGGCCGCAGGAGCTTGACCATTTCGATTCCGTCCAAGCACGGCGGGAGCTGACGACCTCCGAGGGTTTTGCCCGACGGCTTCGCCTGGCGTCGCCCAATGACGTCCGGCGAGTAATGAGTCGGGGCCGGCGCCACCGAACGACGCACCTCGAAATCGCTTGGCTAGTGAATGATGCGGGCCATCCAAGACTGGGATTGATCGTCCCGAAGTTCCAGTCGAATGCGGTGGCCCGTAATCGTTTGCGGAGGCAGTTGAAGGAAATTTGGCGGCGGGGGGGACTACCGCACTTAGGGCCGATCGACATTGTGGTACGGACCCGGCCGGCGACGTACACGGCACGGCCGAGTGACCTCAAAGCCGAGGTGCTCGGATGGGTGCAATCAAAGACGCCGGGGTCTTGACCGCGGTCTTTCAGTGGCCGCGTCGGGGTGGCGCGGCACTGATTCGCGGGTACCAGCGGTTCGTATCGCCCGCCTTTCCGCCCCGCTGTCGCTTCAGTCCCAGTTGCTCGCAGTACACACTCGAGGCGGTGGAACGTTATGGATTGGTTCTCGGGATTTGGTACGGGCTCAAGCGGCTCGCCAAGTGCCATCCGTTCCATCCGGGTGGGTATGATCCACTCCCTTAATCCCTAGAACCCTCGGCGCCGACCATGGATCGTCGATTCGTCTTGGCCATCGTCTTGATGATGGTCGTCTTGATCGTGCCGCCGCTGTTTCTCAAGAAACCCGTGCGCCCGGTGGCCAAACCGTCGGTGACCACAGTCACCCCGGTTGCCGAATCACCCGTGGCCTCGACGCAGCCGGTGCTGACTCGTCCAAGTCTTGCCCCTTCCGATCCGGGTACGACCGGTTACGCGGAGGACACGGTTGTCGTCCAATCCGCTTTGTATCAGTACCGGTTTTCGACGCGAGGCGGGCGGCTCGTGGGAGCGGCTCTGAACGACTATCGGTCGATGCGGAAAGACGAAAAGGGCCAGCGACTCGAGATGTTCGGGCCAGCCAGCCAGTTTCTGTCCCTGTCCTTGCTGGTCGGCCGGGATACGGTGTCGCTGTCGAACCTGCTTTTCCGCCCCTCCGCCCCGCAACTGGACGTCACGGCTGGGGCCGAGCCGAGCCGACTCACGTTTTCGGCGACGATCGACAGCACGCTGGCGCTCGACTTGACCTACGGGTTCACTCCCAAGGACTATCGGATCGATGTCCGTGGTTCGGTACGGGGCCTTGGGCCGACCGGCGGCACGTTGCTCATCGGGATGGGCCCCGGGCTTCGCAACACCGAATCGGACAGCGTCGAGCACTCACGTGAAGTCGGGGTCGTGACCCGTAATGCCAGTTCCGAGCTGACCCACTTCGCGAAACTGAAGCCCGGCGAGCCCACCCTGTTAAATGGACCGTTCCATTGGGTCGCGCTCAAGTCCAAATACTTCGTGACGGGCGTCCTCGCGTCTGACACCGGCCGGGCGCCGCCGGGACGGCTGGGCGGCGTGTCGGCGTTGACGAACGATCGGACCCATGGGACGCCGGAATGGGCCGATGTCTCGACCAGTGTCGGCATCGGGCCGAACGGCGATATCGGTTTTTCGCTGTATGTCGGACCGATGGAATACCCCAGGCTCCAAGCCCTCGGTCATGGCTTTGACGACGTCAACCCCTATGGCTGGGCCTGGCTTCGGCCGGTGATCCGACCGGTGGCTGTTGGAGCTCGGTGGCTTTTGGTCTGGCTCCACGAGAAAATTGGCTTGGCGTACGGATTGGCCCTGGTGGTGTTCGGGGTCGGCATCCGATTGGTACTCTGGCCGCTCAACCAGCGCGCCATGCGGGCCAGTATGGCGATGCAGGCCATTCAGCCGGTCCTGAAAGAGATTCAAGACAAGCACCAGAAGGATCCGCAACGCCTTCAGCAGGAAATGTTCAAGGTCTACAAGGAAAACAACGTCAACCCGTTCAGCGGTTGTTGGCCGGTGTTACTTCCGTGGCCGATCCTGATCGCGCTGTTCTTCGTGTTCCAGAACTCGATCGAGCTTCGGGGCCAAGCGTTCCTGTGGGTCCCGGATCTATCGCGGCCGGACCCCCTTTACATCATCCCGGTTCTGATGGCGGTGTCGATGTTCGGCGTCACCAAGATCGGCCAAATGGGAATGCCGGTAAATCCCCAGATGAAGATGATGCTGTACTTCATGCCGATCATGATGTTGGTGTTGTTTTTGAATTTCGCATCAGGGCTCAACCTGTACTATGCGGTTCAGAACCTGGCCAGCATTCCCCAGCAATGGCTGGTGGCGCAAGAACGGGTGCGACGGTTGCCGCCGACTCCGCCGGCAACGCCGTCCGTTCAGGCCAAGGGTATGTCCAAGCGCTGATCCGGCGCAACGATCGGTGGTGGTGATGTGCTTTCCGATCTGATTGCGGCGCTGGCCACTCCGCCGGGCCGCTCGGCACTCGCCGTGGTTCGGCTGTCGGGACTCGGGGCCTTCGACGTGGGGCGTCGGGTTCTTTGTTGGCCAGATGACCGCCTGATTCGGGCCCGGCAGGTCGAACTGGCCACGGCTTATAGCCCGTCGGGCCATCCCGTCGATCAACTCATGGTCACGTTCTTCCAGGCTCCTGCCAGCTACACCGGTGAAGATCTGGTGGAGTTCAGTTGTCACGGGGGTTTACTGGTCCCGGCCCAACTACTCGGCGTCCTGTGCGAAGCCGGGGCCCGCCTTGCCGGTCCCGGGGAATTCACCCGCCGAGCGGTCCTGAACGGCAAAATCGATTTGCTCCAGGCAGAGGCTGTGGGCGACCTCATCGACGCCACGACCGTCGCGCAGGGTCGCGGCGCCCTGCGGCAGCTTGACGGAGGATTATCCCGCCGCCTCGAGGTCCTTCGGTACAACCTGACCGACCTCCTGGCCCTCCTCAGCTATGACTTGGACTTTCCAGAGGAAGACGACGGGCCGGTGGAACGAGCCACTGTTCTGGGTGGCTTGGACGCCGTTGTTGACGCGATTCGGCGCTTGTTGGAGACCGCCCTGATCGGCGAGCGGGTCCGGCGGGGCGCGTTGGTCGTCCTGGCCGGACGTCCGAACGCCGGCAAATCGTCGCTATTCAATGCGATGCTTGGATCGGAGCGAGCCCTGGTCAACGAAGCCCCCGGCACCACCCGCGACACCATCGAGGCGGACCTCGACTTGACCGGCTGGCCGATTCGGCTTGCCGACACGGCCGGCCTCCGACCGTCCGCGGATCGGATTGAGCAGATGGGCATCGAGGTAAGCCGGCGCTACTTGGCGGCAGCGGACCTGGTGTTGCTCTGCGTCGAGGCGGGTCGTGCCCTCAATGCGGAGGAAGCGGCTCTAGCTGCCGATCCGCGCACGTTGTTGGTTCGAACCAAGGCCGACCTTGCCTCGAGCCCGGGGTTGGCAATCTCAGCGAAGAGTCGGGTCGGGTTGGAGAGCCTCAAAACCGCGTTGGTCAGCCGATTGTTCGAGGGCAGCCAACCGCTTGGTGATTTCGAACCAATGTTGACCCGGGAACGCCACCGAGTGTCGCTGGAAGCTGCGCTCGCCGCGCTCGGGGACGCGAAGCCTCATCTTGCCCCCACGGGCGACGCGGTTCTAGTCGCCCATCACGTTCGCCGGGCGGTTGCTTCGTTGGATGAACTCATTGGGGCTATTGATGTTGAAGAGGTACTTGGCCTGATCTTCTCTCGCTTTTGCGTCGGGAAGTAAACCCAAGAGTCGGCAGCGCCACTCAGGGCCGGTTGTGCGATCCGTCGCAGAAGGGCTTCGACAGACTCCGCCCGCAGGCGCAGAGCTTGACCGTTCCGGGGGCCTTGTTGTTGACCGGAGGCGTCAGGAGGTTGCCCTCAGAATCCCGAATCTCGATCTGGCCCTGAATTAGGTACGGGCCGTTTGGCCGGACCGCGATGGTGGTGGGGTCGGTCATCTCATCCTCAAGCGGTTCGGACGTCACGGGCCGCGTCATCGGCGGCCTCGAAGGCGGCGGCGGGCATCCGGATAGCAGTCCGCAGGCCGTGCTCGGCTACCATGGCCTCGACCATTCGGTAGCCCAGGTAGTAGCCCGACCGCTCCGGGAGGACCCGACCCAGGGCCAAGCGGGCGCCCGGTGTCATTCCGCCGGACAGAAAACGCAGCCGGAGACCGATCCCGGAGCGGTCGAGATCATGGTGAGCGGCCCGTCGGATGAACGACTCGAACTCCCGCATCCGCTGAAACTGCCGTTTCGGATATCCGAAGTAGTCGGAGAGGTCGTGTCCGGGTGCGAGGACTCTTGAGGCGTGAACAGCCAAGCCCTCGTTGACGAGGTGCTCCCGGAGCGGTGCCCGGCCCGCGGCCACCCAGTAGTCGTAATACCCGCCGTTGTCGGCCACTAGTTGCCGGAGACTGCTTTCGCTCGTTGGCGAGGTGTAACGCACCGTGTGGGCCAACTCATGGGCCACCCACAGTGGAATCAATTCCGGCGAGAGGCCGAGCCCAAAGGTGGTGGGATTGACCTTGCCGGTAAAATGCTCAACGCAGATGAATGCGGCGCCACGACCGTTGACCACGAGCTCACCCGCGTTCGCGGCGCCGACCCCGACCATGAGATAGACGTCTGTCGGGCGGTCGATGCCGAGGGCATCGGTGGCACGCTCAATCGTTTCCTCGACTTGCTGAGAGATCTTGACGGTTTGCAGCAAGGCCTTCAGGTCGGTTCGATCGGCGCGAAGCGTGGTTGCGATGACCTCCGCTGCGTGCGGGCTTTCGAGGTCGAGGACGTAGTTGCCCCAATAGGCCGACAGGATGGCGCGATGCGACTCCAGATACCGATAGTAGGCGGCTTCCCGATTGGACGAAGCGAGGATGTCGAGAAAATCTGGGAGGAGGTTGATGAGCACGGCACAGAATACGGCAGTCGTGTAGTAAAAATCAAGATGGCAAGGCGAATTCAGTGCTGTTCGCGCCGCTTTCGCTCCGATGCGTCGCCCAAAACCTTCCGCTCCTGGAACGTGAGGCTGTCAATGCCGAGCTGGGCAATCTTGTCGAGGACTTGATTTACCTCCTCTTCCTTCGCCTCATGGCGGCGATGATCTGCCGGAGCCGTAGGCTCCCGCTCCGAGGCCGCTTCCCGCATTCGCATGGGTGTGACGACGGGGCGGCGGGCCATCGGGATCGGTCGAGCGGTCGGCTGGCGGCTCGCCCGGGTCTGAAGGCGAAAGAAGACGTACCCGGCGAGGGCGCCGCCGAGGTGGGCGAGGTGGGCGACGCCACCGGTCCCCGCCAAACCCACGGCAATGTCCAGGGCGATCAGGCCACAGAAGAGAGATCCGGCCTTGATCGGGACCGCCCGAATCTCAGCGGCGGGCCACAGGAGCACACAACCAAGACCGACGCCGAAGGTGGCCCCGGCCGAGCCGGAAAACGGATCGACACGAACTAAGGCCGCGAGTCCCAGGGCGAGAAGAGCGGCGCCGACCCCACAATAGAGGTAACTGGCAAGGAACCGGGCCCCGCCGAGCCGACGCTCGACCGGCGACCCGAAAAGGGAAAGGACCAGACTGCTCAGCGCGAGGTGAAAGATGTTGTCGTGAACGAAGATATAAGTGAGCGCCGTCCACGGCCGGGCGGAGAATCCTTCGGGGTCGAACTGCAGCGCCGCGAAGAACCGGGGAGCGGTGAATACGGTCGCCAACAACACCCAGACCACCCCGTTGAAAACGATCAATCGGGTGACCCAAGGGGTCAGTCTGGCGGTCCGGCCGTCTTCCTTCACGATCTAACCTTACCACGACCTATCGCGGCGAGGCAAATCCGCTCGCAAAGATCAGGGAAGTCGATTCCGGCGGCCCGGGCCGACTGGGGCATTAGACTGGTTGCCGTCATTCCGGGCAGGGTGTTCACCTCAAGGCAACTGAGCTCCCCGGCAGGGGTAAGCCGGAAATCGACCCGGCTATAGCCTCCCAATTTCAGGGCCTCGTGAGCGGCCAGCCCGAACGCCTGGCATTGGGCGACGATCCCTGGGGGCAAGTCGGCCGGAAAAATCTCTTCGGCCATTCCCGGGGTGTATTTGCACTCATAATCGAAGATCTCGTGCCGAGGGATGATCTCACCAACTGCCAGGGCCTTGCCGTCCAGAATCCCGATGGTCAGCTCTCGGCCTGGCACGAAGGTCTCGAGCATCACCTCGTCGTCGTACTGAAAGGCGAGGCGGATCGCCTCCCCAAGGTCCGCCGGATTTTTGACGACACTGAGCCCGACCGTAGAGCCCTGTTTACTTGGCTTGACCACCAGGGGCCATCCGAGCCGGTCACCAAGGCGCTCCCGGGTCATGGGGGCCATCACCCAATCGGCGGTTGGAATCTGGGCCGATCGGAACAGTTTCTTGGCGAGGTCCTTGTCCATGGCCAAGCCGCTGCCAAGAGCGCCACTCCCCGTGTATGGAACTCCCATGACATCAAGCACGGCCTGAATGGTCCCGTCCTCGCCCCGGCCGCCGTGGAGGGCAAGGAACAGCACCTCCGCGTCGCGGACGACCGGAAGCCCGGCCAAGCCTGAGAGGAGGAGGCCCCGCTCGAGATCGGTCAGCTGCTGGTTGGATGGAGGTGCGACGCCGACCGCGGTGACGAGGAGCTTCGACTCGGCGGCCTCCGGAACGAAGCCGCGAGCGGTATCGACGACCGCCACGACGTGACCGCGGCTCCGGAGTGCCGCAACGACCTGTGCCGCCGAGGCGACCGCCACGTCGCGTTCGGCGGAAGTGCCACCCGTCAGGACGGTGACTTTCATGATGCGACGCACTGGTTCATCGAGGATTTCCTTGGCGTCCTGGGGCTCGAAAACTGAACGGCTGAAGGAAGAACGTGGCGACCGGCTTGCCGTCCCGAAGGGCCGGGGCGTACCGAAGTCTCGGGCCGGCCGCCAGGGCGGCCGAATCCAAGGCAGGATACCCGCTCGATTCCTGGACGGTCACTGACTCCGGTTTGACGAGCCCGGCTGAATCGACCCCAACCCGGAGGATAACCGTGCCCCCGATCCGTTGGGTCAACAGCGCTTCCGGGTAGCCGACGGGCGCGTCGGCGTTGAGCGGGATCGGCGGCTCATCGCGACGGCCTGGAACTGGTCGGTTGGCGGGCAGGGTCACGGTCGCCTCGGGCTTGGCATTGCATCCTGTGCCGATCAGGACCGCCAGCCACATCCAGGACGGAATCACCGGCTCGGTCCCGCCCGAAGCTTGAGATCCGCCAGCCGGTTCAAGGCTTCCAGGGGCGTGAGGGCATCGACGTCGATCTTGGAGATTTCATCGCGGATGGTGTCGACCGGCTGCATTGCCCGTTCCCCGCCGAAGAGCGCCAACTGTCCCACGTCGATGCGGGCAGGTTTCCCGGGAACCACGCGGTGTTCGTCTTCGAGGGTCAGGAGGACCTCTTTGGCCCGTCCAACCACCTCGCGAGGCAATCCGGCCAACTGGGCCACGTGAATCCCGTACGATCGATCGGTGCCGCCGGGTTCGAGCCGATGCAGAAAGACGACCGTATCGCCGGTTTCCCGCACAGCGACGTTCATGTTCTTGGCGTGAGCCAACCGTTCGGGCAGTTGCATCAGCTCGTGGTAGTGGGTGGCGAACATGGTCTTGCACCCGATCCGATCATGTAAGTACTCGCTCACGGCCCAGGCGATAGCCACCCCGTCATAGGTCGAGGTGCCCCGGCCGATTTCGTCGAGGAGCACCAGACTCCTGGCGGTCGCGTTGTGGAGGATCGCACTGGTTTCGCTCATCTCGACCATGAACGTCGACTGGCCACGGGATAGATTGTCACTGGCCCCCACGCGGGTAAAGAGCCGGTCAACCAGGCCAATCGATGCGGCGCGAGCGGGGACGAATGACCCGATTTGGGCCAGAATGACCACCAGCCCGATCTGGCGGAGGATTGTCGACTTGCCTGCCATGTTGGGTCCGGTGACCAACTGGACCCGACTGGCGGGTTCGAAACGCACGTCGTTGGGAATGAACGATTCGCGCGGCATCATCCGCTCGATCACGGGGTGCCGGCTCTCGTCAAGTACGATCTCAAAGCCGTCGTGCACCCGGGGGCGTACGTATCGGTTGAGGACTGCGATCTCCGCCAGGCTGGCCCAGACGTCAAGATGGGCTAAGGTCCTGGCCGTCTTTTGGATTCGGGCAATCGCGCCGCCCACCTGACCCCGGAGCGTGGCGAACAACTCGGCTTCCCGAGTCGTCATCCGCTCCTCCGCACCGAGAACCTTGGCCTCATACTGCTTGAGCTCAGGCGTCACGTACCGTTCCGCGGTGGCCAGGGTCTGACGGCGCTCATAATCCGCCGGGACCCGGCTGGCATGGGCGTGGGTCACTTCGATGAAGTACCCGAAGACTTTGTTGTACCCGATCTTGAGCGACGGAATCCCGGTTCGGTCGCGCTCCCGCTGCTGAATCGAGGCGATGTACTGTTTTCCGCCATCGCGGAGCCCGCGGGCTTCGTCGAGCTCGGCATCGTAGCCGGCTCGAATTACCCCGCCGTCGGCGAGGTTCATCGGGGGCCGATCCTCCAACGCCGTCGTGAGTACGGCGGCCACGTCGTCGAGCCGATCCAACTCTTGGGCCAGGCGAGCGAACGGGTGGGTCGGGGAGTCGGCCGGTGTCAGCGACTGAAGCACGGCCGCCACCTTCGGCAGGCGATGGCAAGAATCCCGGAGGGCGGCCAATTCCCGCGGGTTGGCCCGGCCGGCGGCGGCCCGCCCCGCTAGGCGCTCGAGGTCACGAACCCCGTCGAGCGCTGCGCGCGCGTCGAAGCGCTCGGTCGACCGCCGGACCGCGGTTTCGACCGCATCAAGCCGATCGTCGATCATTGCCACATCCCGGAGGGGCGAGAGCACCCACTGGCGTAGCAGCCGGGCCCCCATGGGCGTGACCGTTGCATCGAGCGACTCAAGCAGTGTCGTGCCGCGGGCCCCGATCCGAAGCGGCTCCACGAGCTCGAGGTTCCGGCGGGTCATTTCGTCGATCCAGAGAAAGCGCTCCGAGCGCCGAATCGTGGGCCGGAGGAGATGAGAGAGGCCGCTGGGCTGCAACTCGGCGAGGTAGCGGAGCAGCGCGCCGGCTGCTCCGACCGCCGCGCCGTCCTCAGGTTCGATACCTAAGCCGTCCAGAGAGGCCAGGGCGAATCGACGGGTCAATTCTTCGCTCGCCAATTCGGCGTCGAATTCCCACCATTCACGGTTGGTCCGCATGGTCGTGGCTTCGAGGTCAAGCCCGGCTTCCACGACCGACACTACCTCGGAGGGGGCCAACCGGCCAATGGCTTCCGCCAGCTGGTGGCGCGGAACGGATTCGAGCACGAACTCGCCGGTCGAGAGATCGGCGGCGGCGAGCCCGGCCAACGCGCTGGGATTCCGCTTGTCGCCTGGGTGGACGGCAACCAGGAAGTTGTTGCGGCCGCCCGCCAGCCAATCTTCTTCCAAAAGGGCGCCCGGGGTGACGGTCTCTACGACCTCGCGGCGAACGATGCCTTTGGCTTTTCTCGGGTCTTCGACCTGCTCGCAAATCGCGACCCGGTGACCACTGGTGACCAATTGCTTCAGGTACTCAGCCGCTGCCTTGACGGGGACCCCAGCGAGCGGAACGCCGTCGCCCCGGGCGGTCAACGTGATGTTGAGCACCCGCGAGGCCAACTCGGCGTCATCAAAGAACATCTCGTAAAAATCGCCCATCCGGAAAAACAAGATCTTATCGCGATGGTGCGATTTGATCTCCTTGTATTGCTTGAGGAGCGGCGTGTCTTCCGAGTGGGACAGGGTCACTTGTCCGCGACGACGAACGACTGACCGCCGAGGCGGGCCCGGATTTTGGTGACGGCGGCCTGGGCCTCGTTTCGGGTGGCGAAGGGACCCGCTCTCACCTTGAAGAACCCGCCTTCACGAACGACCGTGGCGGCATAGCCGATGGCTTTGAGTCGCCGGATCGTTTCGCTGGCCTTGGCCTGGGTGGGCGCGGCAATGACCTGGACTCGAAATCCCTTGGCGATCGGGGCCGGAGTGGGCCGGGATGGTTCGGTCACGGCCGGCGGTGGGACGCTGTCCGCCACCGGCGCCGGTGTCTTCTGAATCAACGCCGCGCATCGCTGTTTCTGATACTGAAGCTGGTTCTTGACTTCGACATCGTCGGTGGCGGAACCGAAACCCAGGTCCGCGATCCGGCAGGCCTCGGGGCCGTTATCAAGATCGCCCGCCGCCCGGGCGCCCCAGAACGCCGCTACGGCGATCAGCGAACTATTCGGGTAATCGGCGAGGAGCCGGGAGAACTGGGAGAGCGCGGCACCCGGGTTGCTGTTGGCATACTCAACCTGGCCCATGAGCAGCAGGGCGTCGTCGGCCCATTCGGACGTCGAGTATTCGACGATCACCCGCCGGAGCGAGATCCGCCGGTCGAACTCGGTGGCCGCGACCAGCCCTGCCGTGAACAGGAGTTCGGAATAGAGCGAGTCGCTCGGTTCGGTCCCCGCCAACGCTCGGCGAACGATGCCCCGGGCCGAATCTGCTAAGCCCCCCTGGGCCAACCGGACCACCGCAACCAGTCGGGGGTTGGTCTGGGCCGCCAGGCGACTCGGCATCAAGCCGGGGAGCGTCAGGACTCCGAGGGCGAGCGCGAGAATCTTCATGCGGCGGCTTGCCATGGCAGGGTCAGCTCCATCACCAGATCAAAGAGAATGGCCTGCTCGTCGGAGACGGTGGTGCTCTTGCAGCGTTCGTCGGCGCGCCGGAGGGAGGCCAAGGCAAGCTCAATCCGTCGGGGGGACCACGACGGCGCCAGACGACTCCACTCCGCGGCGGCCTCGTCATACGACATTCGCGTCGACGGTCGGGCTCGAAACAGGGTTTGTTTGATCGCGCCGGCCAGCGCCCCACCCCGAGTGCCGCGGTCGTAGAGCGATCGAGCCAGGCCGAGCCCCACGACGCTGGTGCCGAGCAGGGTGACCAGGGAAACCCCAGACACGCCGGGCTGAGCCAGAAGATGGGGCAAGATGCCCACCGCTCGTCCGCCATCGCCACCGAGCACCACGTCCCGCCAGTCGGCTGCGGTTTCGCCATGCCGGACGCCGAGGAACTCCGAGACTCGCTCCAGCGTCAAGGGGCCTTCGCCCGCCAGGCCCGCCAGCTTCTCGAGCTCGCTGCGGAGGGCGGATAAGCCCCCGCCAGTGGCCCGCACCATATGCTGGGCGGCCCGGTCCTCGATGACCACGCCGCTTCGCTCAGCGTGGAGCAACAACCATCGCTTGGCGCGGTCCTCGGGAAGGAGCTCGGCGGCCACGGCCACGGTCCGGCCGGCCAGGTCGTCATCGATCTCCGCTTCGCCGGAGCCTTGGACCAAGATCAAGATCGTTTCGGGAGCGGGCCGCTCGAGATACCTGAGCACCGTGGTCTTGGCTTTGGCCCGCTTGTTCCAGGCCTCAACATCGCGAATGATGGCCACCCGCCGCTCGGCCATCATGGGGAGCGACTGGCAGAGAGTCTCGGCGGCTTCGGGGTCGAGGTTGGCGGCGGAGCGTTGATCGAAATTGAAGTCCTTGAGGGACGGCTCCAGCGTCCGGGCGATGATCTCGGATACAGCCTCCTCCTTAAGAACATCTTCGGCGCCGTGGAGGTAGATGGCGCTCGGAATGTCCCCTTTGAGGAGCGCTTTGAAGAAGGCGTCGTACGTCATTTTCGGCATGGACGGGGTCCGACCCTTTGAGTCGATTTCCTAGACAGAATCTAAGCTCGGGATCGACTGCCGGCGAGGCAGCGCTACCGGTTCAGTCCCCTCAGGAAACTTTGGACGAAGAGCAGGGCCGTGAGGGATTTTCCATCACGAATCTCCCTCCGGCGGATCATCTGGCCGATCGCCGACCAGCGAAATTCGTGGATCGAAATGAACTCATCCTGCTCCGGGGCCGCCGCACCCGGGGTGAGGTCGGTGGCGAGGTACAGGTGGATCCTCTCGTCGGTGAACCCCGGGGCTGTAAAGATGTCGGTCAAGAACGCCAGCGAACCGGCATGATATCCAGCTTCCTCCACCAACTCGCGATGGGCACAGGATTCAGGCGCCTCACCGGGGCCGAGGGTCCCGGCGGGAATTTCCCAGATGAGACCGTCGGCGGCGTGCCGAAATTGTCGGATCAGGACGATCCGGGGGTCGGGGTCGGTGACTCGGTCGAGCATCGGAATAACGGCCGCCGCCCCCGGGTGCCGAATCATGTCCAGGGATCCCTCGGAACCATCTGGAAACCGAACCGCGTCCTGGTCCAGTTTGATGACCCGTCCGCTAAAGACTCGTTGGGATGAAATCAGCATAGCAGTCCTATCTAGTACTTATCATGGCCCGGATCCAGACCGCGGGGATTTTTGCGGCTTCGCGGGCGAGATAGCCGAGCTCCGCCTGGCTTCCTGGGGCTATTGGACTGGCGGGGGCCGGACTGGTGTAGGCTTGGATTGGCCACCTGGTGGCCTCGATCCGAAGCCTACCGAGGTGAAAGGCGTCACTGACCAGTAAGACCCGCTCGGCATTGGCTCCGATCGCCCAACGCCCGACCGCCCCCATCGAGGCCTCGGTGGATTCTCCTTCTGGAAGGGAGACCAAAGAATCCGGCGGAACCCCGGACCCCGCCAAGTATGCCGCTTCGACTTGGGCTTCGCTCTGGGTGTCGCCGGGGTGGGTTCCACCGGTCAGAACGATTCTCGGAGCCAGGCCCTGCCGGTAGAGGGCTAAGGCGTGGTCGACCCGGGCCTTGAGTACCGGAGACGGTCGACCGTTGTACTGGGCTGCGCCCAGGACGACGATGGCATCGACCGGCCGTTGCTGGTCGTCGCGGCTGACCGTGTAGACCCAGGCAAAGGCCGCCGCGTAGGCCACCCCGATCGCCGTGCCGAGCCGGGCTACCACCCGCCTGAGCGGACGGATTACAGCAGAAATGATTCACCGAGGCGGGGGATGGTGACCTCGCCGACGCCGCACTCTTTGAGAATGATGGCCATGGCAGCTGCGGCCTCGGTCCGTTTACCCTGAAACAGGCCGGCGTCGAGCAAGACCTTGGCGCCGGCCGCCTCAACCAAGTGCATCGAGCCCGTCACTTCTCCAGCGGCTCCCCAGAATGTTACGCGGATACTCACGACGATCCCTTTCTAGCGGGTGCCAAACAGCCGATCGCCGGCGTCGCCCAAACCCGGGAGGATGTATCCCGATTGGTTGAGTTCTCGGTCGAGCCCCGCAGTATACACAGGCACTTCGGGATGGGCGGCCTCGAGGGCTCGAACCCCTTCCGGAGCGGCGACCAGACACAGAAACCGGATCCGGCCCGCTCCGGCTTCTTTGAGTTTGGCCACCGCCGCGATCGCCGACCCCCCGGTCGCCAACATCGGGTCGAGGAGGAAAAAATCGCGATCTCGGCCCTCGGGGATCTTGAAGTAGTAGCTGATCGGTTCCAAGGTTTCATGATCCCGGTAGAGCCCGATATGTCCGACCCGGGCCGACGGGATGAGGTGCAAGATCCCGTCCACCATCCCGAGTCCAGCGCGTAAAATGGGGACCAGGACGAGTTTCTTGCCGGCGACCCGGTTGGCCTCCATCCGTTCGAGGGGGGTCTCCACCTTGAAGCGCTCGGTCGGAAGATCGCGGGTGACCTCATAGGTCATCAGCATGGCGATTTCACCCAAGAGCTGACGAAAGTTCTTGGTGGCGGTGGCCTGGTCCCGCATGATCGCCAGCTTATGTTGAATCAGCGGGTGATCGAGGACAGTCAGGTTGGGATGGCTCGGGTGGACCATGGCAGGAATATGGGGCCACCCCGGACACGCGGCGAGGGGGCCCCTGGGCCCCGCCCGCCTCAACACATTGGGAGCGAACCATGAAAAGCGAGGTCGTGACCTTGGTACTGATGGCCGCTCTGACCAACCACACCTAGGCCCAGCCGAATCCATTCAAACTTCCCAAGTCGAACCTCAAAGCCCCGGTGACGTACCAGTTGACCGGCGATCAGAAAGGCACCTCGGAGACGGCCTTTGACGGCGGCCTCGATCAAGATGATGGGGAAGGAAACCAAGGCGTCAGACTGGACGATGATCACCGAAGACTCGATGTACACTGCCGATCTGAACAAGAAGGAGGGGTATGCCGGACCAAATCTGCTGCCCCACTACGCCAAGGCGTATGACGGACTCGACGGCAGCGGCAAGTCACGCTTCCATGCCAACATGAAGGAAATCGGGGCGCTAGTGTCGAAGGCCTTCAACATCAACTCGATCGGGTCGCTCGGGGACAAACTTGGGGAGCAGACGATTGCCGGTGAGGTTTGTGAGAACCACAGGTTCCTGAGTTTTGAGGTCTGCTCAATGAAGCGGGGCCCGCAAGTGTCCCTCAAGACCACCGGCGATCTGGTCTGCTTCCGGTTCGAACAGACCGCCACCTCAGTACCCCTCTCGGCACCGTCGAGTTCCGTCTGGGAAAAACCGGCCGGCATCGAGTTCAAGTCAATGCCGGGGCAAGACGCCGACTCGGCGGCTCGTGGCATGGTCGGGTACCTCGCCAGCCAACAGCTTTCGGATTCACTCGCGGCCGCCAAGGCCGAATTGGAGAAAGCCAAGGCTGAGGCGGCCGTGAGCGGTGAGCCGAAGGCGGGGGAGGCCCGTCCGATGACCGATGAGGAAAAGGCTCAAAGGAAGCAGGCCTGCGAAATGTTGAAGAACTTCGACATGAACAAAGCCCTGGCCGGTGCGTGGAAGGAAACGAAGAAGGCGCTCGGGAACGCGGCGGTCGACGCGGCCAAACAAGGTGCCACCAGCCGGCTGAAGGGCCTGATCAAGAAGCCGAAGATCCCCTGAGAGGGCCTGACTACCGCAGCACCGCCCGCACCGAATCGAGGGCTCCGTCATTGGCCGCCGGCCGGAGCCCCATCAGATGGGCTATCAACCCATAGACGTGAATGCTCTGGAACGGGGGGACGACCGTGCCGGTTCGGAACGCCGGGCCACTCGCGATGAACGTCGCCGCCATCGAGGCCAGGGCGTTGTCGTATCCGTGGTTGCCGAGGTCGGTCATGGGGCTGACCCGCCAGCGTTGCCGGGTGGAGATCGTCCACCCATCGTCGGCGAGGGCCAGGATTGGCGCGATGCGCCGATTGCTTTGAAATTGGAACCGAGCCGGAATTTCCTGGCGTCGATACACGCTGAGCTTGGGATGGGCATTGACCAAGCCCCGGAAGATCATCTCGGTGCGCCCTGGGCCGGGATCGATCGCGGTCGCGGGAGCGAGGTCGGCGATCTCTCCGGGTTCAATCGGAACGTAGTCATCGAGGTAGATCACTCGGTCCGGTGAGATGGCCGTCATGCCGTGGTCGGACACGACGATCAAGTTGGTTCTCTGGAGCTGCCCACGACTCTTGAGACTGTCGATCAAGCGGCCAATCGCGGCGTCCGTCTCACCAATGGCCGAATCAACGGCCGCCGACTCGGGCCCCCGCCGATGGCCGACCAAATCGACGCGATTGAAGTACAGTGTGACCAAATCGGGGGCCTGGCCTGGAGGGAGCGCAAGCCACTCCAGTACTTGATCAACCCGCGCGGCACTTGGGAGCCGGGGGTCGAAGACTCGCCAGTAGTTCGGCCGAATCCCTTGGATCGCCCCTTCCGACCCGACCCAGAACATGGTGGCCGCGCGGCGGCCTTGTTTGACGGCCGTCAGCCAGATCGGCTCGCCGCCCCACCAGCGAGGATCACGATTGCTGACCGTATCGGTGGTGGTGAAGCGCCCGATGTCCGGATCGGTCATCGAGTTGGCCACGATGCCGTGGTGCTCGGGGTAGAGGCCCGTGGCGATGGTGTAGTGATTTGGAAAGGTCTTGGTGGGAAAGGCCGGGATCAGTTGCTCCGCTCGAACGCCGGAGGCGGCCAACTCCCGGAGCCGAACTGCGGCCGGCCGATTGAGGTAATCAGGGCGAAAGCCATCGATCGAAATCAGGATCAACACCCGGCCTTCCGCCGGACTCGGCGGGGTCCGGGGAGGGGTGAAAGCAGAGCAGCCACCCATCACCAGGGCGAAGCCGAGTCCGGCGAGAGCTTTCATTCGGTCGGTATGGCGTTGTCGGTGAAGGAGTTACGTAAGATGGACGGGGGCTAGATCGGGCGCAACTTCGAGTCTATATTCCTCGCCCTCAAGGCTGGGTAGCTCAGTTGGTAGAGCAGCGGACTGAAAATCCGCGTGTCGGGGGTTCAATTCCCTCCCCAGCCACTTGTTTCACAACGACTTACGATGTCTATCGGGTCGATAAAAACTGACTACACAACGACTACACAAAAGGGGGAACGGATATCCGTTCCCCCTTTGCCTTACCCTCGAGAGTCGATGTAGTCAGTATTTCACTACACCAACACTGAGAACTCCCGATGTCGACTGACCCCAAAGAATATCAACTAATCGTGACGAAAGTCCTCGACGAACTGAGTGAGAGATTTTTCATCCACAAAAGATCCACCATCAACAAGTCTGACAATCTGGAAACGGGTTGGGGTGGAAGACGAAGAACCACCATCAACTCCACCTTCATCACGGAGAAACCAACTCGAGTAGAGATGGAACGTGAAGTGAATGGAATACTCGAAGACATTCTCTAGGATATTCGATGACTTACTGGTGGAATCTCTTTAAATGACCAAAGAACAAATCGCTGAAGCGCAAACGCTCTCGACTGCGTTCAAGCCGACGAAGAAGCCGTAGAATCACAATATCATCGCACCAAAGAGAAACGCCCCGACTCATCATCGGGGCGTTTCGTTTAAGAGTGCTTGTGGCTGCGTAGCTACTTCTTATCGTAGACCGTTATCGACTTTGTGGGTTTCCCCGCAGCATCGGTGCCCGTGCACGAGGATGTCATCGTCGTGCCACCAGCCGAAACCACTAAAACCCCGACTCGAATCGGCAGACGCCGCGGGCGAAGCAGCGAAGGGCACCCTAAGGCCAAGGGTCGGGTAAAAGACTCGGCCGAAACGACTGACCCGAACCGTTCTCGCGGGCATGGCGACCTCGCCGGCCTCAGTGGCCCTGTCAAAGGACCTGAAGAAGCGGGGATGGACCTTCGTGGGTCCGACGACGATGTACGCCTTCATGGAGGCGATGGGGCTCGTCAATGACCATCTGCACGGTTGTCATTGTCGCCCGGATGCCGCCGAGGCGCGGAATAGTCTGACCACCCCGGGCCGGCAACGTCTTGTGTAAAGCCATATTTGGCATCACGTTATGCAGCAGAGCCTCCGCCGAGGCTCTCGATCGATTAGATTGCAGGTGTCTTTTTCTCCTGGATCCATGACTACTTCAGACGTTACGGGCAGATGGCGGGAGTTGGTTGTCAAGTACCAACAGCCGATCAACCGGGCCGCGATCACCCAAATCTGCACCACAATGATTCCGCTGGTGATCGGGCTGGTCTTGATGACGCTCGCCATGAAGGTCCACTACGGGCTGGTGCTCTTACTGGCGATCCCGACGGGTGGTTTGCTGATCCGGACGTTCATCGTGATGCATGACTGCGGTCACGGATCGTACTTCAGCTCACGGCGGTGGAATGATATCGTCGGTTTCATCACCGGGGTCATGACGTTTACGCCCTACATCCAATGGCGGCGCGACCACGCGATCCATCACGCCACGTCGGGCAACCTCGACAAGCGGGGCTGGGGCGATGTCGCCACTCTCACCATCACTGAGTACATGGCCCTGTCTCCCATGGGGCGGTTTAAGTACCGGATCTACCGAAATTCGTTTTTCCTGCTGGTATTCGGACCGGTGTTCTTGGTTATCAAACATCGGTTTCCGACCCCCGGCCCGATGACGACGGCGAAGGAACGGTTTAATGTTCACGCGACCAACATCACCCTGGTCGCGGTCGCCGTCCTGCTCGGTTCCCTGGGGGCGCTCTACGAGGCCGCCGCCATCTACCTGCCGGCCTTCATGGTGGCCGGGTCGGCCGGCGTGTGGCTTTTCTACGTTCAGCATCAGTTTGAGGACGCCTATTGGAAGCCGGCTCAGGATTGGGATTATGCCACCTCGGCGCTCAAGGGTAGCTCGTATCTCAAACTGCCGAAAGTCATTCAGTGGTTTACTGGGAACATCGGGCTGCACCACGTGCATCACTTGAGCCCGCGAATCCCGAACTATCGTCTGCAGCAGTGTCACGACGAGCATCCCGAACTCCAAAACGTGCCGACCATCGGCTTCTGGCAGGGCATCCGGGCGCTTGGCCTCAAGCTCTACGATGAAGACGCCCGCCGGCTGATCGGATTTGGCGAACTTCGAAAGCGGCTTGCGAACCGCTAAAGTTCGGGAGTTGAAGCAGGGGCGGCCACCAGCCGCCCCTGCTTTTTTTCCGCCATCGCGGGGCTTTAGTTGACCGAGACTCTTTTTGCCGGCTTCGCGGTGACCCACCCGGGGCTTGAGCCGGTGTTGGCTTCCGAACTGATTCGTTTGGGTCTGGCGCCCGGGGAACCAGTGGCCGGTGGCTGCCCTTTCAACTCGTCGTTTGAACAGATCGTCTTGGCGAACCTCTGCCTCAGGACCGCCACCCGGGTGCTGGTGCGGGTCGCCAGTTTCCGAGCCCGCTCGTTCATTGAGTTGGAACGGCATGCCAAACGGGTCGATTGGCCCCGGTTCTTGGGACAGGGGGTGGCCGTCCATTTTCGGGTGACCAGCAAGAAATCAAAGTTGTTCCACGAGAAAGGCATCGCCGAACGACTGGCGAAGGCGGTGCTCGCCACGGGCGGAGGCGTCGACATTGCGGCCAGCCGGGCCGGGGCCGATCTCGAAGAACGCGACGTCGCGATTCCGACGACGATCCAGCGGTTCGTGGTCCGGTTTCACTATGACGAATGCACGATCAGCGCGGATACCTCAGGCCCGTTGTTGCACCGCCGGGGCTACCGCCACGCCTCCGCCAAGGCGCCGCTCCGCGAGACGCTCGCCGCCGGGCTACTACTCAGCAGCGGGTGGGATGGTTCGACGCCGCTGATCGATCCCATGTGCGGATCGGGAACGATCCCGATCGAAGCCGCGCTGATCGCCCGCCGCCTCGCACCAGGGCTCGCTAGGCGGTTTGCCTTCGAGCAATGGCCGGGCGTTGATCCGACGCTCATCGCCAAGATCCGATCTAAGGTCGCGTCGGTCGCGCTCGCGAAGAGTCCGGTTCCGCTGATCGGGAGCGATCGTGATGGCGGCGCGGTGGCGGCTTCACGGGCAAACGCGTTGGCTGCGGGAGTGGGTCCGGACGTGGAATGGCGACAGGGGGCGGTGTCGACACTGTCACCGCCGGACCCGCCAGGTTGGATCGTGATCAATCCTCCCTATGGCGCCCGGGTCGGCGACCGCACCAAACTCCGGGATCTTTACGCCCAGTTTGGGAATGTGCTGCGGCGCGTGTGCCCGGGTTGGCGGGTTGCCATGATCTCGGCCGACCGCATTCTCGAGGGCCATGTCGGGCTCCGATGGCGGAACATCGGGACGACCGACAACGGCGGCATTCCGGTTCACTTCCTTGCGGGCGAGGTCCCGGACGAATGACCGAGGCGTTGCCAATCGAGGGGGTCTTGCCGGCGCTGTTCCGAGCGCTCGACGGGTTCGGGGCTGCGGTGCTCGTGGCCGAGCCGGGTGCGGGCAAGACCACGGTCGTGCCGTGGCGACTCCTCGATGCCCCTTGGTTGGCCGGCAATCGAATCATCATGCTCGAACCGAGACGAGTCGCGGCTCGAGCCGCGGCCGCCCGCATTGCGTGGCACCTGAACGAACGAGTGGGGCAGACGGTCGGCTATCGGGTCCGATTCGACACCGTCGTCACCGCCCACACCAGAATCGAAGTCGTCACCGAGGGGGTTCTGACCCGGCTGTTGCAGAACGATCCTTCGCTCGAGGGGTACGGGATCGTAATCTTGGACGAATTTCACGAGCGGAGCCTTCCGGCCGATCTCGGCCTGGCGCTGGCGCTGCAATCAAGGGAAATCCTCCGGCCGGACCTCCGCCTCCTGGTGATGTCGGCGACCATCGACGCGCCGGCCGTGGCGGCGGTCCTCGGTGGCGCGCCGGTCATTGACGCACCAGGCCGGATCTACCCAATTGAGACCCGGTTTCGGCCGGCCAAGTCCGAGCAACGGCTCGAGGCCCACGTCGCGTCGGTGGTCCGGGAGGCCGTGGCGGAAGAAGACGGCGATGTCCTGGTGTTTCTTCCCGGGGTTGGCGAGATCAACCGGGTTCAGGCCTTTCTCATGGAAACGGGGCCGGCGGTGCCTGCGTCGGTCCTGCCGCTCCACGGGATGCTCAGTTCCGAACAGCAGGACGCCGTACTCGCCGAGCGGACTGGGCGCCGCATCATTCTGGCTACCTCGATTGCCGAAAGCAGTCTGACCGTGCCGGGGGTCAGGATCGTTGTCGATGGGGGCCAGATCCGCGCCCCGCGATTTTCTCCGAGAACCGGAATGTCCCGGTTAGAGACCAATCGGGTCACCCGGGCGTCGGCCGATCAGCGTCGGGGCCGGGCGGGGCGCACCGGGCCGGGCATCTGCTACCGGCTCTGGTCTGCCGGCGAAGATCTCGGTCTGTTGGCTCACCGGGTCCCCGAGATCCTCGGGTCGGACCTTGCCTCACTCGCGTTGGATCTGGCGGGGGCGGGTGTCGCGGATGCTCGGGACCTTCGGTGGCTGGATCCGCCGCCGGCGGCGGCGTTGGGCCAGGCCCGCGAGCTTCTGAGACTTCTCGACGCGATTGATGCGGAGGGTCGCCTGACCCCGATGGGACGAGCCATGACTCGACTGGCGTTACACCCGCGTCTGGCCCACATGGCGGTGCGAGCGAGCCAGGTTGGGCTCGGTGGCTTGGCGGCGGTGATGGCGGTCGTCCTGTCGGACCGGGACATTGCCCGCCGGACCCATCCCCATGAGATCCCCGATGTCGATCTCCGGCTCCGAATCGACGCGATCGCCTCGGAACGTCTCCCGCTTGGGTTCGATGTCGACTGGGGGGCTGTTGCCCGCGGCCGTCGCGAGGTCAAGGTATGGCGTGAACGGCTTGGTGTTCGGGAATCGGGTCGCCCGTCGGCCGAATCGGCGGGTCGCCTATTGGCCTGGGCCTACCCCGATCGGGTCGGGCAGGGACGGGCGGGCCAGTCCGGCAGGTTCCTGCTCCGCAACGGTCGAGGGGCGTCGATGCCGGCGACCCAACCATTGGCACGATCCGACTACGTTGTCGCGGCTGAACTGGATGATGCGGGGGTGGAAAGCCGGATTTCAATTGCCGCGCCGCTCGATGCCGAAACGTTCAAGGCACTCGTGGTGGCCGACGGCCGATTGGAGCAGGCGGTCGAATGGAACGGGAGCAGGCGCTCGGTGCGGGCGGTCGAGCGCCTGATGCTGGGCGCGCTGGTGATCGAGGAAAGGCCGGTGCGAGCCATTGACCCTGTGCTGGCCAGCTCCGCCGTGTTCGAAGGCGTGCGCCGGGATGGGATTGCCGTGTTACCATGGTCGGCGTCGGCGATCAAAGTGCGGCAGCGATTGGCCTGCCTGCATCAGGTGGATCCGGCCTGGCCCGATCAAAGTGACGAGTGTCTCCTGGCCGAGCTCGAGCATTGGTTGGGTCCCTCAGCGCACACCGGCGATGTGAGCCGAATCGACTGCGGCCAATTGCTCTTGGGGCGACTGGCGGCCGACCAGCGGAATCGTCTGGATCGGATGGCACCTGACCGGTATGAGGTGCCGACGGGATCGAAAATCGAGATCGACTACCGGGATCCGGCGGCGCCGGTGCTGGCGGTCAAACTCCAAGAGATGTTCGGTGAGACGACGACTCCGACGATCGCGGATGGACGATTGGCGGTCACCGTCCATCTCCTCTCGCCGGCCGGCCGCCCGCTTCAGGTCACGCGCGACCTCGCCGGATTCTGGCGAACCAGCTACTTCGACGTTCGCCGCGAGATGAAGGGCCGCTATCCGAAACACCCGTGGCCCGACAACCCACTCGAGGCCACTCCGACCCGCCGCACCAAGCGCAGGGCCTAGGCGGTCAGGACCCGGTAGTCGAGCGCGACGATGCCGGATTTCTCATAGACATGGGTCTTGGTGAGGGCAAGCTGTCCCCGGACGGCCCCTGAGGGGAGGAGCGGGATGCCGGCTCCCAGCAGAATTGGGACGACCGCCACTTCAACCGAATCGACGACTCCAACCCCCAGCAGACCCTGGAACAGCGATCCCCAGCCAAAGAGCCCAATGTCTTTACCGGGCTGCTGTTTCAAGGCATCGAACGCCGGTTTCGAGACGTCGTTCATGATCGTGACGTCAGGATGGTCGGCTTGGACCAGCGTCTTGGAAACCACAATCGATCGGATACCCGGCATGCCGACATTGCCGATTTGTCGGGCAACCTCGTAACTCTTCCGACCCATCAGCGCGGTGTCAAACGCGCTGAACATCACCCCGAAATCGATATCAGGGTCCATTGGAATCCAGTCGTACTCCCCCAGAGGTCCGGCGATGTAGCCGTCGAGGCTCATGGCCACAGAATAGCGAATGCATCGCATGGGGGCTCCTCGTCGATGGCTTCTGGCCGCCGTCAGGGTTTGGCGATGAACCGTCGAATCAGTCCGGACACCTGTTCGGGGTACTCGTGGACCACCCAATGGGTTCCTTCGGGGATTCGGTGAATCGTGAGGTCCGGAACGAACGCGTCGAGCCCGACCAAATTCTCGGTGAGGAGGGCCTCGTCCTGTTCGCCCCAGATGACCAGCGTCGGTACCCGCACGGAATAGTCGCCGAACGAGGCGCCCGTCACCAAGGTGTCTTGGGATCCGGGTGAAGGTGGCCCGATCCGCCTCGTCTTTAATGGCGTCGACACAGCCGATGGCGACATCCTCGACCGCGGTGGTCTTCAAGTTGTTTCGAGTCCGGAGGGCCCGAAGCGGGGTGGCTGCCAGTTCGACCGGTGCCACTTCATGAAGGGAACCATCGGGCTTCCCGCGGCCTCGCGGGGTCCGGAGCGAGATAGAAATCCACCGGGTGTTGGGTTTGGCTGATCGGCAGGGATTCGGGTAGTTTGATCGCCATGACCTCACCGCCTTTTCCCATCATCGGGATGGTGCTATTCCCGAACTTCACCCAATTGGATCTGACCGGGCCGTTTGAGATTTTCGGCCGGATTCCCAACGCCCGGGTCGTCGCGGTCGCGGCCGGGCTCGGGGCGGTGACCAGCGACACCGGCCTTCGCGTCCTGCCTGACGTTTCCTTCGCTGACGCGCCGGCATGTGACGTGATCTGTGTTCCGGGCGGCCCGGGAGTGAACCAGATGCTCGAGGATGATGCTTTGCTTGGATTTCTCCGGGCCCAGGGCGAGCACGCGCGGTACGTTACTTCGGTGTGCACCGGCTCGCTGCTCCTGGGGGCGGCTGGACTCCTGGGTGGCTATCGGGCCTCGACCCACTGGTTGTCGATGGACCTCCTGGCCCTGTTTGGTGCCGTCCCGGTTCGGGAGCGGGTGGTCATCGATCGGAACCGGATCACGGGTGGCGGTGTGACGGCCGGGATTGATTTCGGGTTGGTGGTCGCGGCGGCCATCGCCGGCGACGAGGTGGCTCAGCAGATCCAACTGATGCTGGAATACGATCCGGCTCCCCCATTCGACGCCGGGTCTCCGCTCCGGGCGCCGGCTGAAGTCGTTGCCGCGGTACGGCGCCAGGGAGCCCAGTATCTGGATGCCAGGACCGTTCTTGCCACCCGGGCGGCACTGCGACTGCCTCGCTAGGGAAGAAACCGGGTCCGGGTGGCCGGCGGCGGGACGGGGCAGGCGGGGTACCGGCCGAACACCCGGTAGCGCCAATACGCCACGACATCATAAAGGGAATCCCGAATTTCCCTGGGTATCAGGTATCCGATCAAGCCCACCCGCCAGAACCCGCCCAAGTAGCGGACGACCCGTAACACGGCCGTGGACCGAGCGGTGGCCGCCGGTCCTTCAATCAGGACCACCGAATCGATCCCGGCGAGCTCCGGGTGGCCGATGAGGCGAGCTTGGGCCGTTGGCCCCGCGAGCGGAGCGAATCGAAGAGACCCCTTGGGGTCGACCCTCAGCAAGAAGGAAACCCAGCCGTTGCAGAGCGCACAGTGGCCGTCGTAGAGGAGAATAGGTGCTTCGCTAGACGATGAGGCCAGCTTCGCGGAGCTCCTCTTCGAAATCCGGGGCCGGGTTCTTGGGCCGCCTGAAAAACCACCACTGCTCGGTCGGATCATGGCCGTTTTCGCGGGCGTTTTTTTCGCCCCGGACCGGGGCACATTCCACCGTCATGTCGATGAATTGCTCGTCGAGTGTCGCCAGTCGTTTGTCGGCCGCCGCCCGGTCCTCGGCGTCGGTCACCTCGAGGGCCCCGGCCAGGGTGTCGCGGAGGTCCATGTCGTTGAGATAATCGTCAAAGGCGAGGTTGTACCCTTCCTCGACGGCGGCCACCAGGCTTTCCCAGTGATCCAGGAGGCCCTTCAGGCCGCCTTTGACGACGCTTGGCGCACTGCCGCGCCGCCGCAGATACTGCCCCACTCGATCAGGCTGTTGAATCATCATTCTGGTCTCCGTCGCGCTGCTCGTCGAAAGTACGCCGCATCATCAACCGCGACACTATGCACGATCGGCGACAAATGGTCAACCGGTCTCCGGGTTTGGCGCTGGCCAGATTATCCTCGGAATTCGAACCGTACGCAAGTCAGCGGGGAGGTCCGATGGTTACTCGCGATGCCGCGGAGTTCGTGGAATACTGGCGGGGCGTTCGTCACCGGACCCGCCGGTTGGTGTTGCTGATTCCCGCCGACCGCCTCGAATGGGCTCCGGCCGCCGATCGATGGACCCTGGGCGATCTGGTTCGCCATCTTGCCGCCATCGAGCGGTGGATGTACGGCGAGAACGTCCAGGGTCGTCCGAGTCGGTATCCCGGCCCTGGTGAGGAACTGGCCACGGGCCTCGACGAAGTTCTTGGGTATCTCGATCGGATGCATGCGGAGTCTTGCGCCATCTTCGCGGGCCTCCCGCCCAAGCAACTCGCCGGCAAGTCGGTCACGCCGGCCGGCACCCCCATAACCACCTACAAATGGCTCCGGGCGATGGTGGAGCACGAAGCCCATCCTCGGGGTCAAGACCCCTCAGATATTCGGGCTGACGGAGGAAGAGGTCCGAGCCCGGTCCTCGAGCTTAGGAGCGTCGGCCCTCGTACCACCCTCGGAGTGACCTCGGGGTGTAGGGCGATTCCAGGGTTGCGCACTCGTCGGGGGTCAGCCGCAGCTCGACGGCCCGGGCCGCACTCTCGAGCTGTTCTAGCGTGGTGACGCCGACGATTGGGGCCGAGACGCCCGGGCGGGACAGGACCCAACTCAACGCCGTCTCCGCCGGCGAAACACCCCGGGCGGCGGCCACGGCGGCATTGGCGGCAATGATCGCCTGGTCGCCGGCATGGTCGTACAGCTGACCCGTGAGCTGGTCCGAACCGCCCCGCGCCGTCGTCGGTCCGGGGCTTGGTCCCCGAGCCAGGAGACCCCGGGCCAATGGGGACCACGGGATCATCCCGATCCCCTGGTCGAGGCAGAGTTGCACCATTTCCCGCTCTTCTTCCCGATAAAGCAGGTTGTAGTGATTCTGCATCGAGACGAATCGGGCCCACCCGCGCTGATCGGCGAGGGCGAGCGCCTTCATCAACTTCCAGGCGTAGGTCGTACTGGCGCCGAGATAGCGAACCTTTCCCTGGGAAACCAACCAGTCGAGGGCCGCCAGGGTTTCCTCGAGTGGGACGGCTGGGTCGAACCGATGAAGCTGATAGAGATCAATGGTGTCGACGCCGAGCCGCTTGAGACTGGCCTCGCAGCCTTGGACGATGTGCTTCCGCGACAAGCCGCCGGTATTGGGCGCCCCCGCCCGCATTTCGAAGAAGACTTTGGTGGCGACCACCACCTCGTCCATTCGGGCATATTCACGAAGCAAACGGCCGGTCACCTCCTCGCTCACGCCGAGCGAGTACATATCGGCGGTATCGAAGAAATTGATGCCGAGTTCGACGGCTCGCCGAAAGAACGGGCGGGCCGCCGCTTCGTCGAGGACCCAGGGCCGCCACGCCGGTGTCCCATAGCTCATGCAGCCGAGACAGAGCCGAGAAACCGTCAGGCCGGACGATCCGAGAGTGGTGTATTGCATGGTCGAGAGATACCGTCCTCGGTCGGTCGGAGTCAATCGTCGAGGTGCGGTTTCTCGCTGGCCAAAATCTGTCGTTTGGTCGGCACGCCCCACCGGTAGCCTCCGACGGAGCCATCGTCGCGGATGATCCGGTGGCAGGGAACGACCACCGCAATTCGATTGCGAGCGATCGCGCCCGCCACGGCTCGCACGGCCTTGGGCTGCCCAATGGCGACCGCGATGTCCCGGTACGACTGGGTCCGGCCCCGCGGCACCTCGGTGAGCGCTCGCCACACCCGCTGCTGGAAGGCAGTTCCGATGAGGTCCACCGGGAGCGGCCCTGCCGGGAGTTCCCCGCGGAGTTGAGCCGCCACTTTGGTTACGAGGTCGGTGAGCCATCCGTCGGCGCCGTCGTCAACTCGATTCCGAGCGGCATTGGGGAACTCGGCGGCCAGGTTCGAAACCAGGGTTGGGTCGTCCGGCCCAAGGAGCACGGCACAGACACCCCAATCGGTTACTGCCGTCAGCAAGCGGCCGTACGGCGAATCGGTGATCGTGAACCGGATCTCGATCCCCGACCCACCCCTCGCCAGGCGACCCGGTGTCATGCCGAACCGGGCCCCGGCCTGCTCATACACCCGGCTGCTCGACCCGAACCCGGCGTCGTACGTCGCCCGGGAAACCGTCGCCGACCGCGGAGGCGAGAAACTCGCGGCAGGCATGGTCGCTCATTGGGTCGCCAACTCCGCCTGATGGCGCTTCAGTAGGCGAAGTGTTGCGCCGATCCCCTCCCGCTCCGGGAGCCGCTCGCCTTCGTATTCGATCCCGATCCACGAATGGAAATTGGCTTTGAGGACGATGCCAAGCAGGCGGCGGTAGTCCTTGGTCGTTTCGTTGCCGAGGCTGTCGAAGTCATGGGACTTGGCGCTGACCGCCTTTGCGAACGGCATCATGTCCTCGGTGCCCTGGTACCGGTCATACTCGTAAAAGTTGCCGAAGTCCGGCAAGGTGCCGCAGCGCGGGTGGTTGACCATTCGCATCACGCCGACCAACCAGTCTCCGTGGGACGACAGGCCCCCGTGGTTCTCCACGATCACATTGAGCTCCATCGGCGCCGCGAGTTCGGTCAGCGTCCGAAGCCCGTCGGCGGCCAACCGTTGCTGCTCGTCCGGACTGCCGGCGCTTTGGGCGTTGACTCGGATCGTGGCGCAGCCGAGGGTCTTAGCGGCTTCGAGCCACTTGCGGTGATTCTCGACCGCCGCGAGCCGTTTGGTGGCGTCCGGGTCGCCCAGGTTACCCTCGCCGTCACACATGATCAAATGTTGATAGACACCCTCGTCCGCCGCCCGCCGATTCATTTCCGCGAGGTAGCCGGCGTCCCGGACCCGGTCTTTGAAGAACACATTGACGTATTCAATGGCCTCGATCCCGAAGTCCCGCCGGGCCACCCGCGCGACATCCAGGTGATCGAGTTCCTTCGCGAACAGCGCTTTGTGGAGCGACCATTGCGCCAGCGAAATCTTGAAGGGCGCCGCAGCAGTTGAAAACAGCGGCAGGGAGGGCAACGCCAAGGCGGCGGTTGCCCCGACCACGAATTCCCGTCGATCCATGGGAGTCTCTCCGTTCGGGTTGGTCGAATTGTAGCGTTCTGGTGGCCGCCGCACGACCAAACGATCACTTCCTACGGCTTGGACCTGCCGAGCCGCCGCCCGGCGAATCGGAGGCCATCGACGACGCCGGCGCCGTTCATCGTGAAGGTGACCAGGTCAGTCCCCTGCCACGAATTGTCCCAGCGGGCCTCGAAGGTATCGAAATGCCAGTGGCTCATTTTGGCGTGCTGCTCTGACCCGAATTGGAGGGCGAGACCGCCATCCTCAATCCGAACCTCGAGGGGTCCGACCAATGAGTCAGTGTAGGTGCCCGCATAGCCCTTCACGTCGAGGGACGGCTTGGTGGCTGCGATCCGGTTCCGCTGGGTCTTTACGAGCGCACTGTCCCCGGCCGCGGCCAGGCCGCCGTACAAAGTCCGAAGATCGGTGCTCCAATCCCGGGCCGGCAAGCCGAGCCAGGTGTCGAGACCGCGATAGAGGAGGGCGTGGCGCACCTCGACGTGATCCAAGTTTCCGAGAACGTAAATGCCCAGTCGCTCTTCGGGGATCACCCCGATGATCGCCACCATTCCATCGATACTCCCGGTATGGAACTGAAGCATCCGGCCCTGGTAATCGTGCTGAAACCAACCGAGCCCATAGGTCATCCAGTGCGGCCTGGTGAGCTGTTGGGTGGGATAGAACTCGGACGGCGGGACCATGGTTTGGGCCTTCAGGAGTTCAGCCCAGGTGGCGGGTTTCAGCAGGCGACGACCGTTCGCCCTCCCGCTGTCGATGATAAACGCGGCCCACCGAGCCATATCCGAAACACTCGACCAAACCGACCCGGCCGCCGCCACCGAGTCCACCGCGGCGTTGCTGATGACCCGGATCTCGCCGCCGACTCTCTGGTGCGGTGCGGCGACGTTAGGCTTGCCGGCTGTTCCCGCCAGGGTGGCCACGGTGCGGCTCATGCCGAGGGGTGCGAAAATCCTGGTTTCGATGAAGCGCTCCCAGGTCATTCCGCTGGCGGCGGCCACCACGGCGCCGGCGGTGGCGTACATGACGTTCTGATAGATGAATCCGGCTCGAAAGGAGTAGGCCATCGGAATGAACCGGGCGCGGCGGATGACCTCGGCGGGTGATGCCGTAGTCCGATACCACAACACATCACCGTTGGCGAGGCCGGCTCGGTGGACCAAGAGGTCGCGGATCGTAATCTCTCTCGTCACGTACGGGTCGCTGACCTGGAACCAGGGCAAGTGCTTGGTGACGGGATCGTCCCACCGGAGCTTCCCCTCGTCGACCAACATCCCGATCGCGGCAGCCGTCATGGCTTTGGTGGTCGAGCCAATCGAAAAGAGGGTATGCTCGTTGACGGCGTCCGGCTTTCCGAATTCCCGAACCCCAAAACCCTTCGCGAAGATCGTCTTCCCGTCTTTAATGACCGCCACCGCCAGTCCGACCGCGCCCCAATCCTTGGCGGCCTGGGCGGCGTAGGCCTCAAATCCGGCAATCCTGGGATCCGCCTGGGCCATGAGGGCCGGGGCGACGAGCAAGGACGAGCAGAGCAGCAACGCGACGCGCATGGGACACTCGGTTGGGTGGGTGCGATCCAATCTAAGGGAACTCGGCGGCGACTGACGTTGCGACCCCGGGCCGCCGTGCTAGCTTGTGTCCCTATGGCAAACAAACGACTCGGCGTTGGCTTCATCGGCAGCGGGTTCAACGCCCGCTTTCATATGCTCTCGTGGACCGGGATTCGCGACGCCGACGTGCTCGGCGTCTACAGCCCGAATCATCAGCACGCGGAGAGTGCCGCCCGGTACGCCCGCGCGCTCGACGTCGGATCCTGCCAGCCATATCGGTCGATTGCCGAGATGGTGGCTGATCCGGCCATCGATGCCATTTGGCTCTGCGGCCCGAACCACGCCCGAATCGAGAACGTGGAGGAGTTGGTCGATCCGATTCTCCGGGGCCGGGCCGAATTGACCGGAATCGCCTGCGAAAAGCCGCTGGCCCGAAACGTCGCGGAGGCCAAGCAGGTCACCGCCCTGGTCAAGCGGGCCGGATTAAAGCACGGGTACCTTGAAAACCAGTGCTTTTCTCCGCAGGTCGAACGGGGACGGGAACTCCTGTGGGCCCGTGGCGCGGCGATTACTGGACGACCCTACCTGGCCCGGGCCGCCGAAGAGCACAGCGGACCCCATATGCCGTGGTTCTGGCGGGGCAAGCTTCAGGGTGGCGGGGTCTTGAACGACATGATGTGTCATTCGGCGCTGGTGGTCCGCCACCTCCTGACCAAACCCGGCGACGACATCAGCACGGTCAAGCCAGTCCGGATTACCGGCCACATCGCCAGTCTCAAATGGACGCGGCCCGAATATGCCAAGCGGCTCAAGAAGGTCATGGGACCCGCCGTCGACTACGCTCGCGAACCAGCCGAAGATTTTGCGAGTGTCATGATCGAGTTTGAAACCGCGGATGGCTACCGGGTCTTCGGCGAGGCCAGCACCTCCTGGAGCTTCGTGGGTGCCGGGCTCCGGCTCTCGGCCGAGTTGCTGGGGCCCGAGTATTCAATGGCGTGGAATACGCTTGACACCGGGCTCAAGCTCTTCTTCAGCCGCGAAGTCCAAGGCAAGACCGGGGAAGACTTGGTCGAGAAGCAGAACGCCGAGATGGGGCTGATGCCGGTCGTCGCCCAGGAAGCCGTGGCCTACGGTTATGAAGGCGAGAACCGGCACTTTGTTCGGGCCTTCCTGGGGAAGGAGGAGCCGGTCCTGACCTTCGATCACGGGGTTGAGGTGGTGCGGATGCTGATGGCGGCGTATCAGAGCGCGGAGCAGGGAAAGACCCTGGCCTTCCCGCCGTCCGGGTTGGACCGCTTTGTCCCTGACGTGGCGAAACGAGGGGTAAAACTCCCTCGGGCTACGACGGGTCGGCGGCGGTAGTGAATTTGCCAACATCTTGCGGCGAATAACGATAGACATAACGAAATAGTCCTTTACATACGGAACCCAATGCCGCAACGCTCCGTTGGGAAACTCGGTCGCCTGTCGATCATGATGTTCCTCCAGTACGCCGTGTGGGGTGCGTGGCTTCCCTTAGCTGGTCGCTACCTCTCCGCGCCGACCGCCGACGGGGGGCTTGGGTTCACCGGTGGCCAAATTGGCCTGATTCTCGGACTCGCCGGTTCGATCGGCGCTATCGCCTCCCCGTTTATCGCCGGCCAACTCGCCGACCGGTACTTCCGGACTGAACGCTTCCTGACGGCTCTTCTACTGATCGGTGGCGGCCTCAAGTGGTATACCGCTTCCCAAATCACCTTCTCCTCCTGGCTCTGGCTTTCGATCCTCTACAGCGTCGTCTATATGCCGACCCTCGCGCTCTCGAACTCGATGGCCTTCGCCCATCTCGACGATCGAGATCGGCAGTTTCCAAAGGTCCGGGTTTGGGGCACGATCGGCTGGATTGCGGTGAGCTGGATTTTTCCGATGCTCTATCTCCAGCACAACCTCCACTGGCAGTGGATGCCGCCCTTCCTGGTCGGCCCCGAGAACGATGGCGTCACTGCGCGTCTCGCCGATTCCCTTCGATTCTCCGCCTTGATCTCATGGGCGTACGCCGCGTTCTGCTGGTTCTTGCCGGCCACCCCGCCCAAACGTGATTCCGTCGAGCCGCTGGCCTTCGCCAAGGCCTTTCGCCTCCTCAAGGATCCCTCGTTTGCGGTGCTCGTCGCGGCCAGTCTTCCGATCAGTATCATCCACCAGATTTATTTCATTCAGACCCCTCCGTTTCTCTCCCACCTTGGTCTCCTCGACAGCCAGATTGGTCCGGCTATGACCATCGGCCAGTTCAGTGAAATTCTGGTCATGGGTCTCCTCGGCTGGGCTCTGACGAAGTTCGGGTTCAAAACCGTCATTGCGATTGGCGCCTTCGCCTACTTCGCTCGCTACATGGTGTGGAGCGTACCGTCCCTTCCAGTTGCCGTGCAGGTGGCGAGCCAGGCGCTGCACGGTGTCTGCTATGCTTGTTTCTTTGCCGGGGCCTACATCTATGCCGACCGGATCGCGCCGGCCGACATCCGCAATTCGGTTCAGACGGTGTTCGGCATCATCATCCTGGGCGGTGGCCCGGTCCTCGGCGGCATCCTCTCGGGGTGGCTCGCCAATCATTACGCGACCCCGACCGGCGTCGACTTCGCGGCGATCTGGCGAGTGGTCGCCTTCATCGGTCTGGGTACCGGCCTGTTGTTCCTGGCGGCCTTTCGAGAGCGGCCGCCGCTGGCCAGGGGTGAACGTTAGGCCACCACGGCCGCCTCGTTTACATTTCCACGATGCCAGCCCGCGCTGATTCGACCGTCCTGATTCACCGCCACCGGTGGTGGCGGTTTTTGGTCATCCTCGTGGTCGTCCTTACCACGACGGCGTCCGCCCAGCAAGCCATCGGCACTCTGGTCGTCACGGTCCGCGGGCCGGACTCCCTCCCGCTCCGCGGTGCCTTCATTCGATCCGACCGGCTCGGCGGCGTGACGAATGACTCGGGCCAGGCCCGGATTACGCTGCCCGCCCGCCTGGTGTCGGTGCTCGTCTCCCATCCCGGATACCGTCCCAACACCTTCGAAATCACCATCGTTCCGGACGTTACCCAGCGCTACGATCTTGCCCTCGATCCGATGAACGGCCACCGCTCAGACGCCACGGTCCACTCGACCAGGGCTGATCGAACCGTGGCGTCCGAACCCGTCGCCGTGCGGATTCTTGGACGGGAGGAACTGAACCTTCGAGCGATCAGCTATCCGACCGATCTGACTCGGCTGTTTCCGGGACGACCACAACTGATCGTGCAGAGTCAAGGTGGGTTGGTGGATGCGAGCGCTTTCCAGCTCAACGGGGTCCGCGGGCCATCCGCCGGTGTCCTGGTCGACGGCCTACCTCTCCTCGGAGCCCAGCCGGGCGCCTTTGGGCTGCTGCAATTGTCGCCGCTGGAGTTCGACCAAGTCGAGGTGATTGGTGGCCCGGCCACCGTGTTCGCCACGGGCGGCTCGGGCGGCGGACTGGTCAACTTGGTGGCCCGTCGGCCCGAGCGTGATCAAGTCCGTTTGGGCATCAACCAATCGTCCGAAAAGGGCGGTGACGTCCTCTTTTGGGGCTCGCGGCGCCAATCGTCCACGCTCTCGGCCAGCCTGTTCGCCGACTTCCACCAGCAGCGGCTCGTTGACTCGGACGGCGACGGCTGGGGCGAATTTCCCCGGGCAATTCGATTGTCGGTTCGCCCCCGGGTCTATCTCGAGCGCCCGAACGGCGACGGTCTGATGGCAACCGTCGGCGCGATGTCCGAAGACCGGACCGGCGGCTTCTTGTTTACCAATACGGGCGCCAACCTCTATCGAGAAGAACGCCGGGCCCGTCGATTCGATGCCGGTTTGGTGGCCCGCCGGAGCCTGGGAAACTTCGGGACCCTCAACTTCAAATTCTCGGCCGTGAGCCAATCCATTCGCCACGCGTTTGACGAGGTCCTGGAGCGAGACCGCCGATCGACGATCTTTGCCGAACTCTCATACCACGACGCCATCGGACCTGTCGACGTCGTGTCCGGGATCGGCTATCTCCGCGAAACGCTCCGGCAACGGGACTTCGCCGGGTTCGATTTTACCCACCAGATTCCCTCGGTGTTTGGTACGGTCACCAAGGCATTGGGCGAAGACCTCACCGCCACGGTGGCGGGGCGGTGCGATGATCACAATCTCCATGGTGCCCAGTGCATGCCCCGGGCTGATGTGTTGTTCCGGCCCTCGGGCCAGCTCGAACTGCGGGCGTTCGCGGCCGGCGGGTACAACCCGGCAACGCCCCTGGCCGATGCGGCCGAGACGCTCGGCTTCCATGCCATGCTTCCAGTCACAACGAAAGCGTCGAGGTCTCGGTCGACCGGGATCGATCTTCAGTGGCGGCGCCGCCGCATTCAGGTGGCCGGATCGGTTGCCCTTACCCGCGTGAGTCTCCCGATCCGGGCGGTGCCGTTTGCGGGGGACACGGCGTTTCGCCTCCGGCTGATCAATGTGGCCGAGCCCACCCGAGCGGCGTCGGCCGAGCTTCGGGTCGAATACAACAAGAATCCGGTGGTTATCGAGGGATTTGTCGGCCTGATCGCCGCCACCGAGGGCGTACCCGGAGCGGCTACTCGTCGCGATGCCGAGTTGACGCCCCGACACACGTTCGGCCTCTCGTTTCAGTGGCATGCCCCTGGCGGCGCCGGTACCACGGTAAGCCTCGACGTACGGTACGTCGGGTCCCAGCCGGTTACCGACAACCCGTTCCTCACGACGGCCCCGGGTTATGGACTCATGAACGGTGTGGTGTCCCAACGATCGGGGCGAGCCCGTCTCTATCTCAGCGCGGAGAACTTGCTGGACGTAAGGTTGGCCGACTATCACGCCGTGTTCTTTACCGCCCCGGTCGCCGGAGGCCGTCGCACCCCGACTCCGTGGGCCCCGCTTCGGGGTCGGGTGATCAGCCTCGGCGGGCTGGTTGATTGGTAGGTCCTAGTCGGTTCGCTTGTCGAGTTCTTTTCTCGCCTCGGCATGCCCCCCATCCGCCGCGCGCCTGAGCAAGCGAAGTCCGTCCTCCTCTGATTTTCGGACCCCCCGACCTTGGAGGTAGATCAACGCGAGCCGATACTCGGCTTCGTGGCTCGGGTTGTCGCCGGTCGCGGCCTGCCCATACCAGAATCGCGAGAGCGAGTCGCTTCGAACGGTCCGATCGGCGCTCTCCGAGTAGATCTTCGCCAATCGGAGTTGGCTGGCCCGGTCTCCGTTGCCTGCCGCGAGCAGATACCACCGGCGCGCTTTAGCCTCACTCTTCGCAGTTCCGAGCCCTTGGTCGAGGCGGCTTGCGATGAACGGATAGGCCGCCCGAAAATTGTTGTTTGCGGCTTCGAGATAATACTGGGTTGCGCCCGACGGGTCCGAGGCCTCCAGGCGCCTCGCCATCCAAAACTGGGCCTCGGCGTCGTTTCCACGGGCCGCTTTCTCAAACAGCGGCACAGCCCGTTCATCGTCGGATCGAGCGCTCAGGATCTTTCCGGCCAGCCGGCTCGATCGGACGTTATCGGCCCGGCTCTCCGCTTCGCAGACCGGAAGGGCCTTTTCGAAGTCTCCCCGTTCGTAGAGCGCGACACAGGTCGGCGCTTCGGGCTCTCGTTTCGTCGCGGAGCCTTCGGCGCCGAGCACTCCGATCGTGGCGGGAATCTTGGTGCCGGAGTCAGGCCGCGGTCCCGGCGGGGGTGCGGGCTTTGGCGCGGCGGTTTCGGTGGTTGCCGGTGGAACGCCCGGCACTTGGGGGCTCGGGATTCGAACCGTGTCTCGAACGATCGTCGGGCTCGGCATCGGACCTGGAGTTGGCCACTGTGATACCGCCACGGCAACGACGGCAACGATCGCGAGCATGGGAATCCAGGTTGCCCGACGCGTGGGCTTCCGGACCGGACCCGGAACGGGGGCTCTTTCCTCCTCGATGGGTCCAACGAACCCGCGGTCCTTGAGGGCGGTCGCGAAGTCTTTGATGGAATCAAATCGATGCTTGGCGTTCTTCTGCATTGCCCGGTAGAGGGCGGCGGCAATATGAAGGGGCAGGTCCTCGACTAGCGTAGCGAGTGGGGGTGGTTGGTCGAGCAGTTGCTTGGCGATGATGGCCCGAGCGGTTTCGCCTTCGAACGGAGCCCGGCCCGCCAGCATTTGGTAGGCAACGACGGCCAGGGAGTACTGGTCGCTGCGGTGATCGATGGTGGGTTCGCCGCTGGCCTGTTCGGGACTCATGTACTGCGGTGTCCCCACCACGACGCCGGTGCCGGTGAGTTCCTTTTCGCTCGAATCGACCGCCTTGGCGATCCCGAAATCCATGAGTCGAACGTGCCGCTCGACACCCTCGAGCATGATGTTTTCGGGCTTGATATCGCGGTGGATCACGTTGAACCCGTGGGCCACCGCCAGCGCGTTGGCCGCCTCGAGCACGATCCGCTGCACCTCTTCGATCGGAAGCCGGCGTTGGCGCTGCAACACGGCCTTGAGGCTCTCCCCTTTGATCAGCGGCATCAGGATGTAGCAAATCCCGCCGGCCTCACCGACATCATAGACCGGCACGATCGCCGGATGCTGGAGCGCGGCTACGGCCAGAGCTTCCCGGCGAAATCGCTCGAGCAATGCCGGAGTCACGATCAGGTCGGGGCGGAGCACTTTGACCGCGAGTTCGCGCTTCAACTTGAGGTCGCGGACCGCGAAGACCTCGGCGTAGCCTCCTCGTCCGATCAGCCGGCCCAATTCAAAGTTTGGACCGAGGGCCCGGCCAAGGCGCTCCGGCGCGTTCTCGTAACTCGCCGACAGAGAGGGATCCCGAACGCCCTCCGGTTCCCCGATGACCTGGGTAGCGGTCGGGGACCCGCACTGCGCACAGTAGGCTGCGCCGTGGGCGAGGGGAAGATTGCAGGTTGGGCAGGTTCTAGCGGACACGGCTCTCACTCAAGGTCGGCGGCGCTTGGCCACCTCCTTCTTGGTTTCTTCGGGTCCTTGGGCTGCGGCCTTTTCAAGCCATTGGAGGCCGACACCGTCATCCTTGGGGATACCGCCCCGTCCCCGGGGTGGTCGAGCTGCGCGGCCTTGCTGAACCACTGCGCGGCTTCGTCTTCGCTCTTCTCGACCCCGCGGCCCTGCTCGTAGCGCTCGGCCAAGAGAGGCCACGCGTCGTCCACATTTCCTTCCGCGGCTTTCCGCATCAGGTTGGTGGCTTCGACCTCGTTCTGGATTACGCCGGTCCCAGCCCCGTACCTCAGGGCGAGCCGGAAGGCGGACTGCGGGTCGCCGCCGCCGCTGGCCTTGCGATACCAGTACGCGGTGGCGGAATCGGAAGCAGTCACGCCGGTGCCGCTCCGCAGATCATGCAGAACGCCGCTTCGGCAGGGAGGGGGTGGGCGCAGGAAGGGCACGCCTTGGTGACGGTACTCACGCCACAAGTTTCCCAGGACAAAGAGAGTTCGGCAAGGGCCGAGGTTTCTGGACGTTGGCGGGGCCAACCGGTGAAATCCGGCGAGCTCGGCCGAAATCCTCACAATTCGCCCCAACCCGTTGTTGGGGTTATATTTACAGGCTATCAGTCACCAGCCACCTGTCACCCGTAACGGTAACACCAGTATGGCAATCATTGCGAGCAACATGCGGCGCGGTATGACCCTCATGTTCAACGGCGAACCGTGCCGGGTCCTCGATTTCCACCATCATACGCCGGGGAACCTCCGGGCGTTGGTCCAGGCAAAGCTTCGGAAGCTCAGGACCGGAATCCAGTTCGAGCACCGGTTTCGGGCAACGGATAGCCTTGAAATCGCGAGCATGGAGACGCACGACCTGGATTTCATGTACAAGGCCGGCACGACCTACCATTTCATGAACTCGGAAAACTTCGACCAGCTCGAGGTCGAAGAGGAAGATTTGGGCGACACCGCCAAATGGATGACCGAGGGGATGAAGATCGTGGCGGAGTTTTTCGAAGGGCGTCCCATCGGGATTCAGATGCCGTCCGCTCTGACCCTCGAGGTAGTGGACACGGCGCCGGTTATGAAAACCGCGACCAAAACCGCCTCGTCGAAGCCCGCGGTCCTCAATAACGGCATCACGGTCAACGTCCCGGAGTTCATCCAGACCGGTGAGCGGATCCGGGTCAATCCCGAAACCGGCGAGTACTTGGACCGCGCCAAAGACTAAGCCGGTCGATTAGAGCGGCCAACCATGCCGAACGAGGCGCCCCCCAACCGGGGCGCCTTTTTTATTACCTTGAAAATCTAGGCAATGAAACGTTTCTTATTGTTACCTAGATCAACGAGGTATATCGTGGCCCGATCGCAATCGGGCGAATTCCTCCAGGGCACCCTGGATGTCCTGATTCTGAAGACGGTGTCCTGGGGCCCGCGACACGGGTAGGCCATTGCTCGCTGGCTCGAGGAAACGACCGACGAAACCCTGGCAATCGAGGAGGGCTCGATGTATCCGGCGCTCTACCGCATGGAGCGGCGGGGGTGGATCGAAGCAGAGTGGGGTACTTCGGAGCTCGGGCGGTCGCCGATGAACTCGATTTCCATGTGGAGATGCGGACCTGTGAGCTCGTTGCCAGAGGCTTAGGCCCGGACTCGGCCCGCGCCGAAGCAACCCGTCGTCTTGGGGTCGCCGCCGCGATGCGGCAAGAACTGACCAAGTTGGGGAAGGAGCGCGATCGAACCATGGGACGTACTGAGTGGTGGGGTGAGTTGGGGACCGATCTCCGGTTTGGGGTTCGGACTCTGCTCCGGCAACCTGGCTTCGCGGCCATGGCGGTCCTGGCGTTGGGACTGGGCATCGGCGCGACGACTGCGATCTTCAGCGTGCTGAATACGGTGGTGCTCCAGCCGCTTCCGCTTCCCAACCCCGACCGGTTGGTCATGCTGTCCGAGGGGTGGCAGGGCCGTGCCGGGGGCGATGTTTCGATTGGGAATTACACCGATATCTCCCGCGACCAACACACCTTCAGCGCGCTCGGAGCCAGCTTCGGCGAGAGCTTCATCTTGACGGGATCCGATCGCCCGGAACGGATCCTCGGGGCTCGGGTCACCGCCTCGTACTTCCACGTCATGGGCGCGACGCCCCTCCATGGCCGGGTCTTTGGCGCCGAGGAAGACCAGCCAGGCCAGGCCCGAACAATCGTTCTTTCCCACCGGCTATGGACCCGCCGGTGTGGCGCTGAACCACGAGTGATCGGCCAAGCCCTGACCCTCAACGCTGTTCCGCATACCGTCATCGGCGTGATGCCGCAGGACTTCGACCAGCTGGACAACGGCGAAGATCTCTGGACGCCGGCCGCGTTCACCCCCGCGCAGCAAGCGGAACATGACGGCCACTTTCTCAGGGTGTCCGGCCGGCTCAAGTACGGGATTACCCCAGAACAGGCCGCCGCCGATCTCACTCCGATCGCGGCCCGGTTGCGGGAGGCGTATCCCAACGACAATCACAGCTTGCGCCCGTTCGTGGTCCCGATGCTCGAATCGATTGTGGGTGATGCGCGGGGCCGGATCGTGGTGTTGTTCGGCGCGGTCTCTCTGGTGCTGCTGATCGGTTGCGTCAACGTAGCCAACTTGCTGCTGGCTCGCGGAGCGGGCCGAACCCGGGAACTGGCTGTCCGAGCGGCGCTTGGCGCCGGGAGGGGTCGGGGATCGTCCGGCAGTTGTTCGCCGAGAACCTGGCCCTGGCTCTGGGGGCCTCGGTGGCGGGGATTGCCGTCGCCCTCCTCGGCGTCCGGCTGATTGCCGCGGCCGCCCCCGACAACGTGCCCCGGTTGGACCAGCTGCGGCTTGATGTGGCCGGCGTCGGCTTCGCCTTGGCGGTCGCGGTCCTTTCGGCGTTGGTCTTTGGCCTGCTGCCGGCGGTTCGGACCGCGCGGCCGGATCTGTTCGCCGCCTTGCGGGAGGGCTCGCGCGGCGCGAGCGGCCGGAGTGGCGACTGGCTGAAACAGGGTCTGGTGGCGACCGAGGTGGGGCTCGCGATGTTGCTGCTGGTCGGCGCCGGTCTGTTGATCCGCACCGCCATCAACTTGGGACGGCTGGACCCGGGGTTCGATCCGGTCGGGGTCCTCTCCGCCCAAGTGATGCTTCCCCGTGTCGGGTACGAGGACTGGGCCCGGGTCACCGCGACTTTCACCCAAATCGATGACGAACTCCGTCTCCGGCCCGGGGTTGTCTCTGCCGCGTTGGCCTCCCAGGTACCCATGGGCCCCGGCGGCGGTTCAAACGGATTGATTCCCGAGGGAAAGGCGATCGAGGGTCGAAACGCCATCCCGTCGCGGCTTCGGGTGGTGACGCCAGGCTATTTCGAGACGATGCGGATTCGGCTGACGCGGGGTCGGGCGTTTACCGCGGAGGACCGGCGGGGCCGGCCCTTAGTCGTGATCGTGAGCGAAACGCTGGCCCAACGGGCCTTCCCGGGTCTCGATCCGATTGGGCGCCGGCTGGCGTGCTGCGAGGCCGACTCCACTGGAGGACCGGCCTGGAAGGAAATCATCGGCGTGGCCGGCGACGTGCGTTCAGCTGGGTTGGCCAGCGATGTCGATACCGAATTCTACTTGCCGATCGGCCAGGCGCCGCCGGATGCTTGGAGTTGGTTGCAACGGACGATGACGATCGCGGTCCGGACCGCCGGCGAACCCGCGGGCGCCACGAGTCTCGTGGCGGACGCCGTTCGGGCAGTCGATCCATCGGTTCCGATCTTCCAGGTCGCAACCATGGACCAACGAATCGGTCGGTCGGTGGCCGAGTCGCGGTTCAATACCCAGTTACTGACGGTTCTCGGAGTGCTCGGGCTCGGGCTTGCGGTGGTTGGGATCTACGGCGTCATCGCGTTTGTTGTGGCCCGCCGGACCCGGGAAATCGGGATTCGGGCCGCGCTCGGGGCCTCGCGGTCGTCGATTCGCGGCATGGTAGTTCGCCAGGGTCTGGCGCCGGTCTTGGTTGGTATCGCGCTCGGGACCATCGCGTCGCTGGCGGCCACCCGATTGTTGGCCGGTCAACTGCGGGGCGTCTCGGCCAACGACCCCCTGACTATCCTGGTTGTGGCGGCGGGCCTGGTGACGGTCGCGACCGGCGCGATGCTGATTCCGGCGGCCGCCGCGACCCGAATCGACGCCACGGTGGCCATGCGGGCGGAATAGTCGGACCCGCCGTTAGCATCCAGGCATGTTCTCAATCCCGCTCTTGGTCCAGGTGACCGCGGGCCCGGCCAACGGATCCCGCGACAGCATCCCGTTCGGGCGGCTGGTCGGGCAGCTGTCCGAGTCGGGCGGCTACTTCGATACCGACAACCTGATCTCCAACGAGTCCTCGTATCTCCATGTCATCGGCTCGATCAAGGCGCTCGGCGAGCGGGGCGGGGCCTATCTTGGCGTGGCGCCCGACAAACCATGGAGAGCGAAAATCAACACCCGCATCCTTGCGGCCGTGGCATCACTGGCGATGGGGCTTGGATGTGGAGGGACTGAGCCGAGCCCCTAGTACCGATAATGATCGGGCTTGTACGGGCCTTCCACTTTGGTACCAATGTACGCGGCTTGTTCGGGAGTCAACGTGGTCAGCTTGACGCCGAGTTTGTCGAGGTGGAGCCGGGCCACTTTTTCATCCAAATGCTTCGGGAGGACATAGACCTTCTTCTCGTAATTCGCGGCGTTCAGGTGCAGCTCGATCTGGGCCATGACCTGGTTGGTGAAGCTCGCGGACATCACGAAGCTTGGGTGGCCGGTTGCGCAGCCAAGGTTCATCAGCCGCCCTTCGGCCAGGATCATGACACTGTGGCCGTCCGGGAAGACCCACTCGTCGTACTGCGGCTTGATGTTGATTCGCTGAATTCCCTTGATTTTCTTCAGGCCGGCCATGTCGATTTCGTTGTCGAAGTGGCCAATGTTGGCGACGATGGCCTTGTCCTTCATCCGGGACATGTGATCGGCGGTGATGATGTTGAAGTTGCCGGTCGCGGTGATGAAGATGTCGGCGGTCGAGATCACATCTTCGATCGTGAGGATCTGGTAGCCCTCCATCGCGGCCTGCAGGGCGCAGATCGGGTCGATTTCGGTGATGATGACCCGGGCACCCTGACCCTTGAGCGCTTGGGCGCAGCCCTTCCCGACCTCGCCGTAGCCGAACACCACGGCAACTTTGCCGGACACCATGACGTCGCTGGCGCGGTTCAGGCCGTCGATGACCGAGTGGCGGCAGCCGTAGATGTTGTCGAACTTGGATTTGGTGACTGAGTCATTGACGTTGATGGCCGGGAACAACAAGGTACCGGCTTTCATCATTTCATAGAGACGGTGGACCCCGGTGGTGGTTTCTTCGGAAACGCCCCGAAGGTCGGCGGCGACCTTGGTCCACCGACCCGGGTTCCTCTTGGCTTCCGCGTTGATCAGGTCGAGGATCACCCCCCACTCCTCAGGGTCGGCGGCGGCATCGAACGCCGGGATCTTGCCGGCCTTTTCGAACTCGGTGCCCTTATGAACCAAGAGCGTTGCATCGCCACCGTCATCAAGGAGCAAGTTCGGCCCGGATCCATCGGGCCACATCAGCGCCTGCTCGGTGCACCACCAGTACTCCTCCAATGTTTCGCCTTTCCAGGCAAAGACGGGAGTGCCCCTTGGCGCGGCCATGGAACCATCGCGGCCGACGACGACGGCGGCAGCCGCATGATCCTGGGTCGAGAAGATGTTGCACGAAACCCACCGCACGTCCGCACCGAGGTCGGTCAGCGTCTCGATCAGGACCGCGGTCTGAATCGTCATGTGCAGTGAGCCCATGATCTTGGCGCCCGCGAGCGGTTTCTTGTCCTTGTACTCGGTGCGAAGCGCCATCAGGCCCGGCATTTCCTGCTCGGCGAGGCGGATTTCCTTCCGCCCGAACTCGGCTTCGCCAAGGTCTTTGACTTTGAACGGGGGCCGGCCGGCGTCCTTGGCGGCGTCGAATGGATGACGAACGAGCGTTGCGGTGGTCACGTCTGGATCCTGTGGGTTAGTGAAGTTTTTCGGCCGAAGCAACGAACAGCAGCGGCCCTTTGATGTTTGATCGTGGGGGCAGGGGCCGGTAGGTGAGCCCGGTGAGTCCGGCGTTCTGACACCAGCCGGCGACGGCGTGGCGGTCGAAGCCCAGCCATTGATGCCCCATGGACTCCCGATACTCGGCCCGCTCGTGCGGCATCATGTCGGCGATGATGATCCGGCCGCCCGGTTTGACCACTCGGCCGACCTCCGCAATGGCCCGGGCCGGCTCGCCCAGATGATGGAGCACCAACACGATCATCGCGAGGTCGAGGTGGTTGCTTTCGATCGGGAGCGACTCGAGGGCGCCCTGGCGGACCTCGACGTTGGGGAGGGCCCGGACTCTGGCCGTCAAGCTTTTCAGCATCGCGGAAGACTCGTCGACGGCGATGACCCGTCCAACCATCGGCGCCAGGTTGGCGGTGAGCTGGCCGGTGCCCGCGCCGAGGTCGCCCACGACCCAATCACTGCCCAACAGGCCGGCCAGGGCGAGCCATTCGATACCGGTGCCGAAGAGTTCAGCCCGGAGTTTGTCCCATTGACCGGCGCTGGTTGCGAAGAAGGCCTGGCTCCGATCGTGGCGCTCGGAGAGCACGCCCTTGATGCGCTCGGCGTCGCGGACAGCGGCGGGGGTCCCGCCAAATTGCTCCTTGACCACCAACCACAGCCGCCTGGCGCCAGGGTCGAGATCGCGGCCGGCCATCCGGTACCAGTTGCTGGTGCCGTTGGCCCGGCTGGTGATCCATCCCTCGTTGGCCAGGACCTTGAGATGACGGCTGACGGTTGATTGCGGAAGTTGGAGAGCGGCCCTGAGGTCGTTGACCGCAAGCTCCTGCTGCTCGAGCGCCAACAAAAGCCGGCACCGAATGGGGTCGGAGAGGGCGACCAAGCGGTCGAAGAGGGCCGCGGTTTCAGTGATCATCCGTATATCCGGATCAAATGTTTATACTCGGGAGCCGGATGTCAAGTGCCAGGTCGGCTATTCTCCAGGTAGCGCTATATAAGTCATTGTTAAATATAGAGTTGCAACAGTTTCTCGAGGCCGACAGGTCGGCTTTAAGGACCCTTTGGCCTCCGGGTGTGCCAATCCGTTTCGCGTTGATAGGCTGCGCCGATCCCCAGGATCGTTTCCTCGTGGCCGGACCCCGCCACCAATTGCATTGCGATCGGAAGCCCGGTCCTGCTGAAGCCACACGGCAGCGCGAGGGCGGGAACACCGGTCATGTTCTGGGGCGCGTTGTACCGGCAGAACGCCTCGGACAGCGGCGTCTCGACCCCGGCCACCGGCACCGATTGAGTTCCGATCTTGGGCGGTGCCACCGGCAGCACCGCCCCGACCAAACAGTCGACTTCCTGGAACAGGTTGGCGTAGGCGGTCAGCAGCTCGAGCCGACGTTCTTCGGCCTGGACATACTGGAGCGCCGACAACTGGTATCCGCCCTCCAGGCGGGACTTGAGGATCGGCCCATAGCCGTCCGGATTCCGGCGGAGTAACTCATCGTGATAGGCGATGGCCTCCGCGAGCACGATGACCCGGGATGCCTCAAGGGCCGGCTCGAGTTCCGGGATCTCCACGCTCACCAGCGAGGCCCCCCGTCGAGCCAAGAGCTTGAGGGCGGTTTCAATCGCGGTACCGATGTCGTGATCGGCGTCGCGAATCAAATACTCGCAGACCGCGACCTTCTTCCGGCCCGGTTTTCGGTCGACCGCGGCCAGCACCGCCTTGGCTCGGCGGGTGCTCCCCGTCATGACGCCGAACAGGAGGGCAACGTCTTCGACCGATCGTGCCATGGGCCCGATGTGATCGAGGGTCGCCGCTAGCGGAAAGACGCCATCGGTCGGGATGGTTCCGTACGTGGGTTTGAGCCCGACGATGCCACAGCAGGCCGAGGGGATCCGAATCGACCCCCGGGTGTCGGTCCCGACCGAGCCGAGCCCCATGCCGGTGGCGACCGCGACGGCCGACCCGCCGCTCGACCCGCCGGCAACCCGGGTCGGGTCCCAGGGGTTCCGGACCGGACCGAAGTGTTCGTTGACCGACGTGACGCCGAGCGCCACCTCGTGGAGATTGGCCTTGCCGATGACGATGGCTCCGGCCCGACGGAGACGGCCGATAGCGGGCGCATCCGGTCCAGCGGGGAGCCCGCTCGGAATGACCCGCGAACCGAGGCTGGTTGGGGCATCGATCGTGACGATCAGGTCCTTCACCGAGATGGGGATGCCGGCCAAGACCCCGCCCCGGCCTGTACGGACCCTCCGACCGGCCTTGATGGCGGCAGCCCGGGCCGAATCGGCGGTGACGGTGATAAAGGCCCCCAACCGGGCATTGCCGGCTTCGATGCGGGCCAGCGAGTCGTTCACGAGGTCCACCGGCGACAACTTGCCTCGGGCGATGAGGCGGACCGACTCGCGGATCGTGGGCTGGCTCTGGGAGTTGTCTGCCATTGGTGGGACCGGTGCTTGAGGGAACCGAATCTTAACCAGTCCGTAGGGGTTTCCAGGGCCGAACCATGTCATATTGGAGCCGGCCCGGGGCCTGTGGACCGAGGCCATCTCATTGAACTTCGGGAGAGCGACCGAGATGACGATCCGTCGATGGTTAGGAGTGGCAGTGCTCGTGGGAATCTGGGCTCCGGCCGGCGGGCTTGCGGCCCAAGAACGACGCCCCGACGATCCGCCGGCGGAAAAAAAGGAAAAGAAAAAAGACCTCATGCTCAAGCTCGACGACAAACTCAAATTCATGGCCGGCTGTTGGCAGGGGCCGATCGATCGGGAAACGATGGTCGAGGAGATCTGGACCACCCCGACTGAGAATCTGATGACGTCGACGACTCGCTATATCCGGAAGGACCGGGCCACTTCGTTCGAGTTCAGCCGTATCATGTCCACCGATTCTTCGGTGACATTTTCCGCGTCGACCGAAGGCAAGCCCTTCGACGAGTACCAGATGATTCAGGTGGTGGATGAGTACGTGGTGTTCGAGAACACCAAGAAAACCTTTCCGCAGCGGATCAGTTACCGTCTCGCATCCGACGGCAACTTGATTCCGCGCAACGAAGGGGAGGGGCAGCCGGCGATCGAGGTCCGGTTCAAGAAAGTGAAGTGTCCGGGAGTCTGAACGGCGAATCCCTTATCGGCAGACGGGCAACGGAGCTAGCGTGTCGCCCGGTTTCATCGCGGCCACCTCGAGGAACTGGACGGTGGCCGGCTCGGTTGGGGCCAGGGTGATCGAGATTCGGAGGTCACTCTTGGTGCACCGCATTCGCCACCGACCCCGCAGTGCGTTTTCCACCACGAACTCTCCCTCGGGCCGACACCCTTCGCCGGCTTCGGCGCGGACTCGCTCAAACATGGTCCGTCGCCGGTCTTTGGACTCGTCGAGATAGAGATTCATGGCGGCCAGGCTGTCGGCCAGGACCGGGCTCCAGTTGGTGACCAAACGGGAGACCTGGGCTCGGCGCTCGATCAGGACCGGGGCCGGCTCCGGTCCTCGCGGCACCAGCCCGCCGGTCTGGGACAGCAACGTCAGCGCCTCTTCCGCTACACCTCCCCAGCCCGTGTACGTCAGGTTGCCGAGGGCCACGATGCCTACGCCATACTCGGGCAGCCAGCGCATCAGCGAGCCAAACCCCGGGAGACCGCCGCCGTGAGCAATCGAGATTCGAAATAGGCAGGTCTGGCGAACGCCAAGCCCGTACCCGTAGCCGCCGGCGTCCAAGGCTGCGAGGCCAGTCTCAAGCGGCTCGGCGTCGACATATCGGGTCACCTGTTGCATTTCCCTGAGGGACGACCGGCGTAATGGCCCGGTCTCCGTCCCATCCCGAGCCGGCCAGGCATCGAGCATGAAGCCGACCCAGCGGCCCAGGTCGCTGATCGATGTCAGCATCCCGCCCATCGGACCAAAGGCTCCGTCAGGCAACTGAGGTTCCTCGAGCCATCCGTTGTCCTGGCGACGATAGCCGCGGGCCAGGCGCGCCGCGGGCACCGTGGCGGCTTCGAGTGTGGTGACTTGCATCCCGAGCGGTCGGAGGACCTTCTCCTGCAGGTACCGCGGGTAGGGCATTCCGGAGACGTTGGCGACGATCCGGCCCAGAATGGCAAACCCGAAATTCGAGTATTCGTACGAGGTACCGGGTGCGGTCGAGAACGGAATCCCGCTCTTCATCATTCTGGCCATGTCGTCGTTCGTCGCCGAGAGTTGCTGGTCGCCCCAGGGGTTATCCTCGGGAAAACCGGCCGAGTGCGACAACAACTGGCGAATCGTGAGCTTTGGGGAGTCCGTGGTCGGATACCGGAGCTTGGCCAACTCAGGCACATACCGTTCCGCGGGGTCCTCCAGCGACAGTTTGCCGGCGTCCCGAAGCTGAAGAATCGACACGGCGGCAAAACTCTTGCTCATCGAAGCGATCCGAAACACCGTCGACGTGTCCACCAGTGAGCGGGAGGCCAACTCCCGATATCCGGCGACGTTCATGTGAACCACTTTCCCGTCGACGACGATCCCATAGCCGATGCCCGGAACGTGGGTCCGCTCGGCAAACCCGAGCATGATGCGATCGATCGCGGGAAACGCGGTCCGAAGCTTGGCCAGCCGGTCCGGATCGGCAAACCGTGCCGGTGGCGCCATGCTGCTGGTCGGCGATTGGGCGGCGGCGGGGTTCGATGCGATGACAACGGCTCCGCACCAGACGGCGAACAGTACGCGATTGGACATGAGGTTTACCATTCGATCAGTTGACCAACGCCTTGCTGCTCTGCTTCGCGGAGGATGAAATCAGCGGCCACCAGGTCCTCGGCCACCATGCCAAGGGACTTGAAAAGTGTGATGTCCTGGTCCGATGTCCGGCCCGCGACCCGGCCGGTGAGCACGTCGCCGATGGAGCCGAGAATGTGACGCTCATCGACGATGCCGGCTTCTTTGGCCCGGCGGAAGTCGCCCGCGAGTGCCAAGGCGCTGTCCTTGAAGTCGACGAACAGGCGGGTCCGGGCCACTGTGTCGATGTCGATTTCCGACGTGGTTGGAATACTCGATCCGACCACGTTGAGATGCTGGCCGGGTCGAAGCCACCGGGCCTCGAAGAACGGTTCCTTGGCTGCCGTGGTGGTGCAGAGAACGTCGGCCGGGAGGGCCGCCTCTTCCGGGGTCCTGACCGCCGTGATTTCGAGATCATGATGAACCGCCTCGGCGGCGGCGAATGCCGTCGCCCGGGCGAAGTCTCGTCCCCACACCAGCGCCCGTTCGAACTTTCGGACCTGGGTGATGGCCTCGAGATGGGTGTGGGCTTGCTCTCCGTAGCCGAAGATGGCCAGGGTCTTGGTGCCGGGCTTTGCCAGCGCGTCGGTCGCGACCGCTGTCGCGGCTGCGGTCCGAATCGCGGTGATCTCGCGACCGTCTAAGATGGCCCGCGGGGCCCCGTTTGTAGTCTCGAATAGGTGCACAAATCCTTGGTGCGACCCGAACGCCGTCCCGAAGTTACCTGGGAACACCGTCATGATCTTGATACCTAGCCATTCGGGGTCGGCGGTGTAGCCGGGCATCATGCTGAGGAGCCCTCGCCGGTCGGGATGGTACAGCGCTTGGCGGATGGGCTGCACGGCCTGCTCGGTTGCCACGAGGGTCATGGCCTGCCGCATCAGGTCGGTGCAGCGGCGAATCGGAAGCAGGGCTCGGACGGCGGCGGCATTGAGAACGCGGATTTGCATGCTGGAAAGAGCGGGCTCCGGCCAACGGTGTCAAGACGGCCCGCCGTTTGCCCGACAGCTCAAGGTAGGACACGACGGTACCTTCGAGTTTGTTGCCCTTGATGACGCCGTCGAAGGTGGTCGAGGTCTTCTCGCCGGTGTCGGGATCCGGATAGGGATCGAGCCAGCCGGTCACCGCCGTGCCCTCACAGCGGACGAAGCTGATCTTGAGGATGCGGGGGTCCGCAGCATCGGATCATCGCTTCGAGGGGTGGTGCCGGCCGGCTCGATGTTGGCCGGCACCATCATGACATCACCGACGGCGGTATCGCGTCCGGCAACCAGTGTGAAGACGATCGAGCCGACCCGCCCCGGAACCGGGGTTTCGGGGGCACCGCAGGCCGCCGCCAGCAAGAACACCTCGCTCCACCCGATCGTTCGCGTCATATGGATACCCACCCTCTTTCTCTCAGGACCATAGCTATGGCCAGATGAAGATTAGATGAGACCGGTGAGAAGGTGGTGCTATCTCCAGCGGAAAATTCGGAGGGCCACGGTGAAACAGATAACGAGCCAGGCCATCAAAATGGATAACTGGAGACCGAGATCGGCGAACCCGGCGCCTTCGAGCATGATGGCGCGAAGCGCGTCATTGACCGCGGTGAGCGGAAGGGCCTTGACGAACGGCTGCATTGCATCGGGAAAATTGGCTGATGAAAAGAAGACGCCGGACAGCACCCACATGGGGAGCATGGCGAAGTTCATCAACCCGGATGCCGCCTCGACAGTCTTGGGCCGGGCCGCAATCAGGAGCCCAAGACCCCCAAAGGCGAGGGAGCCGAGGAGGCAAACCACGGACAGCGTCGCCACCGATCCGCGGAGCGGTACGCCGAACACCACCACGCCAAAGGCGACGAGAGTGCCGACTTCGACCACGAGTAACGTAAGCCGGGCTAACAGAAACGAGAGCAAGTATTCCGCTCTGGACATCGGAGTGGCGACGAAGCGCTTGAGCAGCTTCTTTCGGCGCTGGTCGACGACTGTAAATCCGATACCCCACATACTGCTGGCCATCAGATTCATGCCGAGGAGACCCGGGATCAGGAAATCGATATACCGCGATCCTCGGTCGCGAACGAGCGCGTCGGCGGCGACCACGGGATCTTGGCGCCCGTTGCCCCGCTGCAGGGCATCGTCGACGATCCGCCGGGCGCTGATCGACTCGGGGCGGGTGTCGTCAAAGCGGTATTCGACGGTGGTGCCCGTGGTGGCTGCCACGACGAGAGCCACCTTGCCGGTCCGCAGATATCGGATCGCGACCGAGTCGTCGAGCAGCTTGACGTCGAGCTGGCGGTCCCGCGTCAATCCGGTGACGATCGCGGCCGCCGCGTCGTTCCGGACCACGGCCACTTTGAGGACCTCCGGCGGTTTGTTCCGAAAGGCGAGCCCGAGTCCCGCGGCCATGATGATCGGGAAAATGAAAGTCCAGAACATGGCCTCCGGCTCCCGGTAGAACTCCCGGAACCGGGCCAGGGTCAGCTGGACGATGGCGCGTTCGCGCCAGTGGCGGGCGTCAGCCATCGCGGAGGTGCCGTCCGGTGAGATGGACGAAGACATCTTCGAGCGTCGCGGTATGGGTGACCAAGTCAGCCAACGTGGCGTTGATGCTCGTCAGGTACATCAGCAGCGCGGGAATGGTCTGATGGACTTGGGACACATCGAGTTGATAGCGGTCATCGACCGCCTTCACCCGGGTGACCCCCGGCAGCGCGCCGAGGGTCGCAAGGTCGGCGGCGCCACTCTCGAGCCGAAATTCGACCACGTGTTCGCTGCCGACGAGCCCGATCAGCTCGCGCGGGGTCCCGAGCGCGATGATCTTGCCGTGGTCGACGATGGCCACCCGGTCGCATAGTTGCTCGGCCTCGTCCATGTAGTGGGTGGTGATCACCACGGTGCGGCCCTCGGCCTTGAACCGGGTGATCAGCTCCCAAAGCTGGCGGCGGGATTGAGGGTCGAGACCGGTCGTCGGTTCATCGAGGAAGAACAGCTCGGGGTCGCCAACGAGGGCGCAGGCCAGGGCCAGCCGCTGTTTCTGTCCCCCCGAGAGCGAACCCACGCGAGCATGCCGCTTCTCGCCGAGCTGAACCGCCGCGATGACTTCATCGACCGGGCGGCGGCGGGGATAGAAACTCTGGAACAGCTGCACGGTTTCTTCGACCGTCAGTTTTTCGGTGAGCTGGGTTTCCTGGAGTGAAATCCCGATCGAGGCGCGGATTTCATCGGGATGTTCCCGATGGGTCATCCCGAGGACTCGGACCTCGCCTTCGTCGGCCTCGTTCAGCCCCTCGCAGATCTCGATGGTCGTGGTCTTGCCGGCTCCGTTTGGGCCGAGAAGGCCGAAACATTCGCCGCGGCCGACGGTCAGGTCGAGGCCGGCGACGGCGGTGACGTCGCCGTAGCGTTTGATCAGCCCTCGAATCGCGAGGGCTGGCGTGGCGTCCGCCGACACGAGTGGCTTCATCAAGGGCCGAGAACTGTAACTAGGTGACCCGGGGCTTGGCGAGGGTCTCAGGCTCTTTTTGGGCCAACAGTCGCTCGGTGAAATCAAGGCGATTCTCGAGCTCGCCGACCCGGGCTTGCAGTTGCTCGACTTCTCCGAGCCGGCCTTCGAGATCGCTCCGAAGGGCGGCCACTTCATCGGCGAGCCCTGAGTCGCCGAGGCCCCCATCCCATCCGCCCCACTTTCGGGACCAGCGCCGTTTCGACCGGCTGCCCCACAGACTCCATTGAACGGCCGGCACCACCACGAACACGATCAACAAAATCGTCCCGACACCCATGTCAGCGCTCCCTTTCGCGGAGTGGAGTTAGGCTTTTTCCCATTCGCGTTCGATATCATCCGCCGCTTGTTTGAGGATCGCCACGATCTTGGGCACGGATGGGTGATCGGGTCCCCAACGCCAGGCTCGCTTGTACGTCACCTTCGCGAGGCGGGTGAAGGCGTGATTGAGGTCGGCCATGTGGCCGCCGGCGAAGTCCCTGACCGTGTCCTTGACCCGGTCGAAAATGTCGTCGAGGACGGTTTGGTTCTGGTCGAGGAACTGCTCGCCCTCAGGGGTAATGTGATAGACCTTCTTGCCGTCCTGATCGGCCGCTTTGACATAGCCTTGGTCTTCGAGGAGCTGAAGCGTCGGGTACACGGTTCCCGCGGAGGGCGTGTAGCAGCCGCCGAGCCGTTCTTCGAGGGCCTTGATGACCTCGTAGCCGTGGCGGGGCTTTTCCCGGAGCAGGCGGAGAATGACGAACTTGACCTCTCCGGACTCGAACATGTGACGTCGGCCTCGGCCCCAGTTCTTGTTCCGGGCGCCGCCTCCGAATTTGAAATCGAACTTGCTCGGGTCGAACGCAAACCCGAAAATTTCACCTAAACCCCAGTCATCATTGTGTTTAGACATCCGGTCCTCGCAGTGTAGTGGCGGCGAATCCGAGGTAACGTTAGAGCTTACGATATATCGTACGACATGTTTCAACTCAATTCCAGTATCGTTTCACGGTGAAACTGGCTATCCGATTGGTCCGTAGGCGGGGCACATTCAGTCACCGCACATTCCTGAGGAGTTACCATGGCCACGTCCGGTCAGTCCGACGTCGTGATCAAGACCCACGGTTTATCCAAGTCCTACGCCGGCGGCGTAACGGCGCTCGCTGGTCTGGACCTCGAGGTCCAGCGGAACTCGATCTTCGGGTTTCTCGGGCCGAACGGGGCGGGCAAAACCACGACGATCAAGCTCCTGCTGGGTTTGGCCCGGCCAACGGCCGGCTCGGCCACCCTGTTTGGCTTCGACAGCGAGCGCGACACCCTCGAAGTCCGGCGCCGGATCGGCTACTTGGCGCAAGATCCCCGGTACTACGACTACATGACCGCCCGCGAAACCCTCCGGTTTACGGCCAAGTTCTTCTTTACCGGTCCGGCCCCGGAACTCGAGCAGTACATTCGCGAGACCCTTGAGCTCGTGGGCCTCGGCGACAAGGCCGACCGGGCCATCAAGGGTTTCTCGGGCGGTGAACGCCAACGGCTCGGGATTGCCCAGGCGCAGATCAGCCGGCCGGAACTCTTGATTCTCGATGAGCCCGCCGCCTCCCTCGATCCGATGGGCCGCCGCGACGTGCTCGAGGTCATGGCCCGGCTGCGGTCCCACACCACGATTTTCTACTCAACCCACATTCTCGAAGACGTGCAGCGGGTCAGTGATACGGTGGCCATCCTGAACGAGGGGAAGCTGATCGCCGTCGCGCCGATCGGTGAATTGCTGGCGGGTACCGGTCACACCACGTATCTCGTGGAATTGGCCGGGGCCCCGGAGTCGGCGCGGCGGCGGGTTGCCGGCCTTCCGTGGGTGGTATCGGTCGACGAAACGGCCGCGAAGGACGGGGTGTCGTGGCACGTGGCGGTCTCGGATGATCCCGCGGCGGACGCCGGGTTGCTTCGCACGATCCTGGCTGATGATTCGGTGACGGTTCGCTCGTTCGGTCGGCGGCGCTATCAACTCGAGGACGTATTCATGAACCTGATCCAGGGAGGGGCCGAACGATGAGCCTGATCGCCACGAAGGCTTCTGGATGGTCGACCGGGTTCGGCAATCTCCTCGACAAGGAGTTGGGCCTCTGGTGGCGGACTCGGCGGTGGTTGGTCCATTTGCTGATGTGGCTCGGTGTCATCACCGGGCTCATCCTCCTGGTTTCGCTCGCATCGGGCGGCAACACCATGCCGGCCCGCGGGCTCGACGGGGCCATGAATATCTTTTTTCAGGCTGGTGGCTTCTTTTCGCTGGTCGGGGCGATCTTGGTGACCCAAGGGGCCATCGTCGGAGAGCGGTCGTACGGGACCGCTGCCTGGGTGCTGACGAAGCCGACGACGCGGAAGGCCTTCGTTCTCTCGAAATTCGTCGGGATTACCGGCACCTTCCTGCTGCTGTCGTTAGTCGTCCCGGCGGTGGCCACCCTGATTGTCTGTCAGGTTCTCTGGGGCTTGCTGCCCGGCCTCGACCACTTCGGCGAGGCGATCGGGATCCTGGCACTGCACCAGACGTTCTATATCGCCCTCACGTTGATGCTGGGCACGTTGTTTCCATCCCGGGGGCCAGTGGGCGGACTGGCGCTGGGGTTCTGGGTGGCGGGCAATATCCTTTCGAACTTCGCGCCGGAGTGGCTCACCATGGCGATGCCGTGGAACCTGGCCCGGGCGGCGAGCGCCATTGCGTTGTGGAATCCGGTGGGGGTACCGCTCTGGATTCCCGCGACCACCACCGCCGTCCTCATTGGGGTGATGTTGCTGGTGGCCCTTTGGCGGTTCGAACGGGAAGAGTTCTAGTGCCCCTGGGTTGTTACCTCCCCGTGGCCGATTCTTGCAGGGACGTGACAGAGGGTTCCTAGTTTGAAGGTCAGAAGTATTTGCCTCGCCGTTCCCCGTACATAACGACCTCGCCGGTACCCCGTGGTGGCCTCACGCCGATCCGAGCGGGAGCGTAGATTTCCGCCAACTTCTCACCAGGGCCTCACACCGATGCGCCGGGACATGCTGCTCTCTGTAGTTTTGCTCTTCGTTACCGACCCACTCCCAGCCCAGTCCACTCGCTCAGACTACATCCAGCGGACGGAAATGATTCGGATGCGGGACGGGACCAAGCTCTACACGGAAATTTTCACCCCCGCTACCCGATCGGGCCCGCTGCCAGTCCTGATCGAGCGAACTCCGTACAATGCCCGCCAGGTCGGGCCCCGGCTGGCAAACCGTTATCAGTTGCTGGCCGACGAGGGCTACATTTTCGTGTTCCAGGACATTCGGGGGAAGTACCAGTCCGAGGGAACGTTCATGATGATCCGGCCGCCCCGCGACCCGAAACGCGGCGAGACGGTCGACGAGGGCACCGATACCAACGACACCATTGATTGGGTTCTGGCCAATGTGCCCGGGCACAACGGCCGAGCCGGGATGGTCGGCATTTCGTACGGTGGTTGGCTCACCATGATGGCCCTGGTCGAGCCCCACCCGGCGCTCAAGGCGGCCTCACCGCAAGCCTCGCCAGACGACATGTACCTGGGCGACGACTTTCACCACAACGGGGCGTTTCGGTTGAGCTATGGCTTCGAATACGTGGCCAACCTGGAAGCTGGGCGGATCAGTGAGCCCTTCAAGTTCGACCGGTTCGACACCTTCGAATGGTTCCTCCGGTTGGGTGGGCTCGCCAACGTGGACCAGCGCTACTTCCAGGGCAAACGCCCCACCTGGACCGACTTTGAAAGCCACCCGAACTTCGACGACTTTTGGCAGCGGCGCAAAGTTCGACCGGTGTTCGCGAACAAACCCGTCACGGTTCCAACCCTGACGGTGGCCGGGTGGTGGGACCAGGAAGACTTCTACGGCCCCCTGACGATTTACCGGGCCATGGAGCCCAATGACACCAAGGGCATCAATCATCTGGTGATCGGCCCATGGAACCACGGGGGATGGTCTCGCGGTGATGGGAATCGCCTCGGGCCGATTCAGTTCGGGAGCAACACCGCCGCCTGGTTCCGGGAAACAGTCGAGGCGCCCTGGTTTGCGTATTGGCTCAAAGACAAAGGCAAGCTGGATCTTCCTGAGGCGTTGACGTTTCGGCCCGGCGCCAATCAATGGCAGCGGCACGAGACCTGGCCGCCGCGCCAGAGCGTGACGTCGAAGCAGCTCTACTTTCAAGCGGCCGGCGGTTTGTCGTGGAGCAAGCCCACGGCACCGGCTGCCTTCGACAGCTACGTTTCCGACCCGGCTCGTCCGGTGCCCTATCGGCAGCGGCCCATTACCCCGCTGTACGGAGGTCCGGTGGCCTCGACGTGGCCGATCTGGCAGGTGGACGATCAGCGCCACAGCCACCTTCGACCCGATGTCTTGAGTTTTGAGACTGAGCCGTTAACGGACGCGGTTACCCTGAGCGGGGATGTGATGGCCAAGCTCTTCGCTTCGACAACGGGGACCGACGCGGACTGGATCGTCAAGTTGATCGACGTCTATCCGAACGATTACCCCGCCGACCCGAAGATGGGTGGCTACCAACTGATGATCGCGGGGGACGTATTCCGGGCCAGGTTCCGGGCCAGCTACGAGCGGCCGGCCGCCGTCGTGGCCAACCAAGTCACCCCCTACACCATCGACCTCCACGGCGCCGACTACACCTTCCTCAAGGGCCATCGAATCATGGTTCAGGTCCAAAGTACGTGGTTTCCGCTGATCGACCGAAACCCGCAGAAGTTCGTGCCCAATATCTATCGCGCCAAGGACGCCGATTTCATGTCGGCGACGCAGCGGATTTTTCGATCCGGGCGGTACCCATCCCATCTCGACGTGTCGGTGGTGACGCCATGATGTATCCAATTGTTCTTGCCCTGCTGGCCGGGCAGGCCGGCCCGGCCGACTATGAGCGGAGCGTCTCGGCGATCCCGATGCGGGACGGGGTCAAGCTCAATACGGTAGTCTGGCGGCCCAAGGTGGCGCCGACCCCGCTTCCGATTCTGCTCGTCCGGACGCCCTACGATGCAGAGTCGACCTGTCGCGGCGAATTAGCGGGCTATCCCACGATGGTTCGCGACCAATACCTGATTGTCTGCCAGGACCTTCGGGGCAAATTCGGATCCGAAGGCACCTTTGTGATGATTCGTCCGACCCGGAAGCCCGGTGACACCGCTGGTATCGACGAGACGACCGACGCCTACGACACGATCGATTGGCTGGTCAAACACGTCCCGAACAACAACGGGCGGGTGGGGATGCACGGGATCTCATACGACGGGTGGACCACGATGATGGCCCTGCTCGATCCGCATCCGGCGTTGAAGGCGGCGTCGCCCCAGGCCTCGCCGGACGACATGTTCTTGGGCGACGACTTCAGTCACAACGGCGCGTTTCGGTTGAGCTACGGATTTGAATATGTCGCGGCGGTAGACGGGCAGCGCTTTACGCCGTTCGCATTCGATCGGCTCGATACCTACGAGTGGTTCCTACGCCTGGGAGGCCTTGGGAACGTCGACGGGACGTACTTCCACCGAAACAAACCGGCCTGGTCCGACTTTGCCGCCCACGCCACCTTCGACGACTACTGGAAGTCCCGGAAGGTGACCCGCCACATTTCCAAGGTGACCGTGCCGACCCTCACGGTGGCCGGGTGGTGGGATCAGGAAGACTTCTTTGGTCCGCTCACGATCTATGACAAAATGGAGTCGCTCGACACCAAGGGCCTGAACTACTTGGTCGTCGGTCCGTGGAACCACGGCGGGTGGGCCGGCAGCTCGACGGACGGCGAATCCCTCGGACCCATCGCATTCGGGTCCAAGACCAGTTCCTTCTTCCGGGACTCGGTCGAGGCCCCATGGTTCGCGTATTGGCTCAAGGACCAAGGCAAACTCGATTTGCCCGAGGCCCTCACCTTCCGACCGGGGGCCAACCGCTGGCAGCGCCACGAATCCTGGCCTCCGAAGACCGGCGTGGCCCAGCGCCGGTTGTTCCTTGGACCGAACGGATCGTTGAGTTGGAGTCGGCCCACCACCTCCGCCGGCGTCGACCGGTATGTCTCCGATCCAGCGCGGCCAGTGCCCTATCGGGCCCGGCCCATTGTCCCGCTCTACGGCAACGCCCCCCCTTCAACCTGGCCCTTGTGGCAGGTGGACGACCAGCGTCACAGCCACCTTCGGCCCGACGTGCTGTCATTCGAAACCGCACCACTTGACCGAGACGTCACGATTTCCGGAAAGATCGCCGCGAAACTCTTTGCGTCGACCACTGGAACCGATGCGGACTGGGTCGTCAAATTGATCGACGTCTACCCGGAGGAGTACCCGGCCAACCCCAAGATGGGTGGCTACCAGCTGATGGTCGTCGGCGACGTGGTCCGGGGCCGGTTCCTGAAGAGTTTCGAGAAACCGGCGCCGCTGGTGCCGAACCAGGTCAATCAGTACCCGATCGATCTCCACGCGGCCGACTATACGTTCTTGGCGGGCCACCGCATCATGGTTCAAGTGCAAAGCACCTGGTTTCCGCTGATCGACCGGAACCCCCAACGTTTCGTACCCAACATCTTCGAAGCGAAGGATCGCGACTACCAATCGGCGACCCACCGGATCTTTCGGTCGGCACGGTACCCGTCCCACATCGAAGTGTCGGTGGTGGAGCCCTGAATGCATCTCCCGGCCGAATTACTGACCGAGCTGACCGAGTTACTGCAGGACCGATTCACCGTTGCGCCGGCGATTCGGGAGCACCACGGACAGGGCGAAGCCTACCCTGGCGTCTATCCACCGGACGGAGTCGTGTTTCCGGTTACCACGGACGAAGTGAGCCGGATCGCGGCGGCTTGCAGCCGTCATCGAGTCCCCATGGTCCCGTGGGGCGCCGGTACCTCGCTCGAGGGGCACGTCTCGGCCGTTCGTGGCGGGATCACCGTCGACCTTTCCCAGATGAACAAACTGGTCCGCCTGTCCGTCGAGGACCTCGACGTGACGGTGGAGGCCGGGGTCACCCGGAAGCAGCTCAATGAGGAACTCAAAGGAACCGGCCTCGCCTTCTTCATCGACCCTGGCGCCGACGCCACGCTCGGAGGGATGGCGTCGACCCGGGCCTCGGGTACGACGGCCGTCCGGTACGGGACGATGCGGGAGAATGTCCTCGGTTTGACGGTGGTGCTGGCGGACGGGCGAATCATCCGGACCGGCGGGCGGGCCCGGAAGTCATCGGCTGGATACGACCTGACCCGGCTCTTCGTGGGCGCCGAAGGCACGTTGGGGATCATCACCGAAGTGACGCTCCGTTTGCACGGGATTCCGGCCGCCATGGCCGCGGCGGTCTGTCCGTTTGCCGATCTGGCCGGGGCCGTCAACAGCGTGATCTCGATCATTCAGCTCGGGATCCCAGTGGCCCGGGTCGAACTGCTCGACGAGGCGTACATGGCCGCGGTCACCAAGTATTCCGGGTTGTCGTATCAGGCGGTGCCGACCCTCTTCTTCGAGTTTCACGGCGGGTCGGACCGGAACGTGGCTGAAGATGCCGAGACCGTGCGGGAGATCGTGACACAAAACGGGGGTTCGGACTTCCAGTGGGCCACTGACGAGGCGTCTCGTGCCAAGCTCTGGAAGGCCCGCCATGAAGCGTACTTTGCCGGCTTGGCCATGCGCCCCGGGGCCCGGCCATTGATCACCGACGTGTGCGTTCCGATCTCTCGATTGGCCGAGTGTATCCTCGAGACCAAGAAAGATGCCGAGGGATCACCGATGCTGGGTGCGATTCTCGGGCATGTCGGGGACGGGAATTTCCATGTTGGCTACTTGATCGACCCGGCCAATCCGGCCGAGGCGGCCGAGGCCCACCGGCTCAACGACCGGATGGTTGCCAGGGCCATTGCCATGGGTGGCACGTGCACCGGCGAGCATGGAATCGGGATGGGCAAACGGGCCTCGCTGGTGAAGGAGCAGGGGGCGGGCGTCGCCGTGATGCGCCAAATCAAACAGGCGCTGGACCCCGACGGGCTGATGAATCCCGGAAAGATCTTCGAGGACTGATGTTCTGGTTTGCCGTGATCATTTTGGTCTTGAGTGGGTTGATTGCGCTCGAGGCGGTGATCGGCAACTCGCGGATCGAGCGGCTCCGCAACCTGCAGTGCCGGGCCGCCGGGCCGGGCCCCAAGGTCTCGATCGTGGTGGCGGCCCGGGACGAAGAGCGGCACATCGAAACCGCCATGCGATCGATGCTGACGCAGGACTATCCCGACTACGAGATCGTTGCCGTCGACGACCGATCCACTGACCAGACCGGACCGATCCTGGACCGGCTGGCCGCGGAGGACCGCCGGTTCCGGGCGGTCCATGTGACCGATCTTCTTCCTGGGTGGCTCGGGAAGAATCACGCGCTTCAGGTTGGGGCGGACCAGTCGTCGGGCGAGTGGATTCTCTTTACCGACGCCGACATTCACCTCAACCCGACGGCGTTGGGCCGGGCCATTCGGTTTGCCGACGAACGAGGCATCGATCATCTCGCCATCGCGCCGAACCTGATTCTTCCGGGTCTCTTGCTCGAGGGGTTCGGGGTCTTTTTCCTCTGGTCGTTTCTCTTGTTTGCGAAGCCGTGGAAGGCGCGGGATCCGAAGAGTTGGTTCCATGTCGGGGTTGGCGCGTTTAACCTGGTTCGACGGTCCGCCTACCGGGCGGTGGACGGCCATCGACCGATCCGGCTCCGTCCTGATGACGACCTCAAGCTGGGTAAGATTCTCAAGCGGGCCGGGTTTCGGCAAGATGCCTTAAGCGGCCAAGGTCTCATCAGCGTCGAATGGTACCACTCACTTCGCGAGATGATTCCGGCGTTCGAGAAGAACATGTTTGCCGGGATCGAATACAACATTATGTTGTCGTTGATCGGCGGGGTGGTCCAGCTGGCAGCGGGGGTTGTTCCGGTGGTGGCGCTCTTCTTCACGAGCGGAATGACCCAACTCCTGCTCGGGGTCCAGGTGGCCCTGAGCCTCGCCATCTTCATCAAGCTGGCTCGCTCGATCGACACCCGGGCCACCGTGGCTCTGATCTATCCGGTCGTGGTGCTTCTCTTCGTGTACATTTTGTGGCGGACCATGGTCGTCAACCTGGCGACCGGCGGCATTCAATGGCGGGGGACGTTTTACTCCCTGCGCGAACTCAAGGCCAATCGCATATGAGACTCGTTTTTCTCTGGTTGATCCTGCCGGCCATCGTGACGGCCCAGACCCCGGCCAAGCGACGGCTGGTTCAGGGCGATCTCTACCGAATCAAGGACGTTGGCGGCCCGGTGGTATCACCAGACGGCCAGTGGGTGGCCTATACGGTCACGACCGCCGACTCGGCCAAGGACAAACGCAATGCGGATGTGTACATGGTCAGTTGGGATGGAACCCGCACGGTGCAACTGACGTCGTCGCCCGACGGCGAGTCGGGTCCGAAGTGGAGCCCTGATAACCGATACCTCAGTTTCTTGAGCGGCCGGGGCGATAGCGACAAGGGCGCCCAGCTATGGCTCCTCGACCGCCTCGGTGGTGAAGCGGTCAAGGTGACCGATCAGAAGAGCGGAATCGACGACTATGAATGGTCCCCGGACGGGAAACGGCTGGTGTTCGTGATCCAAGACCCCGACCCGGACACCACGAAATCGGCCGACAAGAAGGTTCCGAAGCCGATCGAGATCGACCGGTGGGATTTCAAGCGGGACTATGTCGGATATGTCGGACCTCGGCGCAACCATCTCTACTTGTTCGACCTTGCCACCCGGAAGATCGAACAGCTCACCCGGGGCGACTTTGACGACGCCCAGCCGGGCTGGTCACCGGACGGCCGGGAGATCGTCTTTTCGAGCAAGCGGGCGACCGGAAGCGACCGGAACGACAACTCGGATCTCTACGCCATCGAGGCGCGGATCGGGGCCGAACCGAAGCAGTTGACCACCTACATCGGCAACGACGGCAGTCGAGGCGGAGGGAGCTACGGCCCGGATGGCAAATGGATCGTCTATCTCCGGGGCGGTGATCCGAAGTACTGGGCCTACGGAAATCCCCGGGTGGCGGTCATTCCGGCCGGCGGCGGCGAACCCCGGATTCTGACCGAGACGCTCGATCGGAATGCCGGAGATCCGGCCTGGTCGGCCGACGGGCGATTTATCTATTTCACCTATGATGACGACCGTACCGGCCCCCTGGCCCGGATCAGCCTCGCGACTGGGGCCATCGAACGGCTGAGCAAGGGTCCGAGTGGCGTGGGTTCGCCGTCAGTGGCCGGGGCGAAAATCGCCGTGTCCTTCAGCTCGCCCACGGAACCAAACGAAATCTCCGCTTTCGAGAACGGGACTTTCCGTCGTCTGTCCCGCCACAACGATTCCCTGATGGCGACGATCGACCTCGGCGAGGCTCGGGGGATCGAATCGAAGAGTAAGGACGGGACGGTGGTCGGCAGTATGCTGTATCTGCCGCCTGATTATCGGCCGGGCCAGAAACTCCCGCTGGCGCTCCACATCCACGGCGGTCCGTTCGGCCAGGATGGCTATGACTTCGATCTGATGCGCCGAGTGTTCGCCGCCAAAGGCTACGCGGTCCTCGCGCCCAATTACCGGGGCAGCTCCGGTCGCGGCGAAGCCTTCAGCCGCGCCATTTTTGCCGATTGGGGCAACAAGGAAGTGATGGACCTCCTCGGCGCGGTCGACGATGTCATTGCCCGGGGAATTGCGGACCCCGAGCGGCTGGTGCTGGGTGGCTGGAGCTACGGCGGCATCCTGACCGACTATACGATTGCCTCGGACACCCGCTTCAAAGCCGGCGTGAGCGGGGCCGGGAGCGCGCTCCAACTCTCGATGTACGGCAGCGATCAGTACATCTACCAGTACGAGCAAGAGCTCGGCGCGCCGTGGAAGAACCCGGAGGCGTGGATGAAGGTGTCCTACCCTTTCTTCAAAGCCGACCGGATCAAAACGCCGACGATGTTCATGGGGGGCGAGAAGGATTTCAACGTCCCGATCATCGGGTCGGAGCAGATGTATCAGGCCCTCAAGACCAACGGGATCGACACCAAACTGGTGGTGTTTCCCGGCATGTTCCACGGGCCGAGCGCCCCGAGCCAGCGGATCGAGATCATGAATCGGTTCTTGGGTTGGTGGGAAAAGTATGTCAAGCCGATGGTACCCTAGCGGGGCGACGCGATCTTGCGGCCGCCTTGGCCAACGCCGTGGCCGAGCCGGGCTGGTGGTCGAACAGGCGGTAGCCGCCGCCTAACGAAAAACCAGATCCAGCCAGACCTGCATCGGAGGAAACACGTCGAGCGGCCGGCCGTCCGGGGCAAAGAGCGAGTGATTGCCATCGGGTCCGGCCCAGCGCCCGAATCAGGCTATCGGCCAGTTGGGCGGATCGGACCGCGGGAATACTTCGATCGAGCCCCCCGAGCCCCCAGTACGCGTCGCCCTTCATCGCGACGACATCGGCGATCGGGCTGTAGCCCCTTGGTCCGGCGAACGCAGCCAACACTCGGGGATTCACCGCCACCATCACGGTACAGGCAACGCCTGGGAGCGGTCCGGTGTGCGGGTACCAGGTGTCCTGGACCGGCACCAAGCAAGGGGGCGATAACGTCATTCCCTAGAGTGGGCCGGGAGGAATCGGCGGGTCACCCAGCGTTTGGTGGTCAGCCCCCGGACACCCGACTGAGCTCGACCCGCAGCGCGTCGAAGCTGTCGATCGGCCGGAGGTGCAGTTGGTCGAGGAGGGTGCGGTGGCGCCGGGCGGCTTCGCCCCCGACGAACACCGGGGTCCGGGTTCCCAAGGCCTGGCTTAACGCCCGGAGGTCCAGTTCGATCGCGGAATCCTCGGCCCTGTAGACGATACTGACGCCGACTGCGCGGGCCCGAAGCCGTTCGGCCGCGATGGCGATTTCCTCGCCTGGAAGATCAGCTCCGAGATAGACGGCCCGCCAACCTTCGCCCGCCGCGATAGCGGCGGCAAGCAGGGCGCCGATTTCATGGTGCTGCCCCGAGGTGGTGGCCGCGATGAACACCGGGGCGGTGGGCGCGGTCACCGTGAAGGCGAGCAGGTTGCTCATGACATGTCGAATCGTGGCAGTGGCCAGGTGCTCCTGAACGATTCGGAGTTTTCCCTGATGCCAGAGATCGCCGATTTCCCGAACCAAGGGAACCACGAGTTGTTCCGCAAACGCGACCGGGCCCATCCGGACGGCGGCTTGGCGTAGCAAGGCGTCCAGCGTTCCCCCGTCCATCCAACCGAGCGCCTCCAACCCGCGCTGGCGAATCGACGCGGAGTAGTCGGACGCCACGTCGGTCGGTTTGGTTACCGCGAACTGGGGTGCCGTCTCCAAGAGCCCCGCAACTTCCTCGTTGGTGAGCTGGGCGACTCGCCCAATCGAATGACCGTAGACGGTGGCCCGTTTGAGCAGCAGGAGGCGGTCAACGTCCGCTTCCGAGTAGAGCCGTTGGCCACCCTGGGTTCGGCCGGGGTGTACGACCGCATACCGTCGCTCCCAGGCCCGGAGCAGTTCGGCGGTCAGGCCGGTTCGCCGGAGGACGATTCGAACCGGGTATACGGGGTTGTCCAAGCTTAGCGTCATACTGAAGAATATCTTCTGTATTGCTTCTGTCAATCTATCATCTTGAAATACCTTGACAGAAAGTACTTGATGTTGTATTGTAGTGGTAAGGTACAGGACAATAACAGGACAATTCTCCAGGGGGTTCGTGTGATCGGTCGATTGATGGTTGGGTTGAGTGCGGCGGTGCTTCCGATATCAGGGGCGGTGGCTCAGGCCTCCAGTGCCCCGGCCAACACGATCGTCGACGTGGCGGTCGGAGCGGGAAACTTCAAGACGCTGGTTGCCGCGGTGCAGGCGGCTGGCTTGGTCGAAACCCTGAAGGGTGCCGGTCCGTTCACGGTGTTTGCCCCGACGGACGAAGCGTTTGCCAAGTTGCCCCCGGGCACCGTCGAGGCGCTGCTCAAAGACAAGGCGAAGCTGGCCGCCATCTTGACCTACCACGTGGTAAGCGGTGCGGTGGGATCGGATCAAGTCGTCAAGCTCAAGTCGGCCAAGACGGTGAACGGCAAGGACGTCTCGATCATGGTCATGAACGGCAAGGTGATGGTTGGCAATGCCCACGTGATCACGACCGACATCAAGGCCTCCAACGGCGTGATCCACGTGATCGACGCCGTCCTCCTCCCATAAGCCGCAGCACCTCTCGAACGACATTCTTTGTTGCGATACCCCAGGATGCCTCCCCGGCATCCTGGGGTTTTTCGTTGCCAACGGTTTAGAATCCACCATGCAGGTATTCTCAACCGCCGAAGCCGCCGCGGCGCTGTTCCAGGCCACGATCACGTTCGGCTTGGCCGGGTTGTTCGGGTTCCTGTTCCGCCGGTACCATAAGGCTCACCTTCTGTGATGGGCCGTCGCGTTTGGCCTATACGGCCTGGGGCTTGGAGCCATCGTCTCGTTCCTGCTCACCGACGCTTGGGCTTTTCTCTATGTCCATCAGGTGGTCCTGGGCTGGACGGCGCTGGCGCTGCTCTATGCGGCGTTGGTCTTCGAACGCCAGCTCCCCTGGCGGCCCCGGTACATTTGGCTGCTCGTTTTCCCAGTGGCCTGGGCGTACGTCGCGATTTTCGGGCTCGACAACTTTGCGTTGGCGGCAGGCACGACGGTCGTGCTCCTGAGCGTGACGACGGTATGGACTGGCTGGGTCTTCTGGCGGTATCGGACCCAAACCGGGTCATCGTCTGCCCGTTTTCTTGCCGTCACCCTGGGCCTTTGGGCCCTCCACCATCTCGACTACCCGTTTCTCCGGGCCCGAGGCGCCTGGAACCCCTGGGGCTATTTTGTCGATGCCCTGTTCGTGTTGGCCACCGGCATCGGGATCCTGATGCTGATGCTCGAGGAATTTCAGGAGGGACTCCGGACCCTGACGGCGCTCTCAGCCGATCTGGGCCCGGGGGGTTCTGAGAGTATCGGCACGCTCCTCGAGCGCCCACTTGGTCTTCGGGGCGTCCGGGGCGCGGGTGTCCTGCGTTCCGGCCCTTCGGGGCCCGAATTGGTTCGTGGTTCCGGGGTAGCCGAGTCGTGGGCCGGTCAGCTTCCTCCCCGGGTGGCCGCGGCGGCGGCGGTCTTTCGCGGCGGAACGTCGGTACTCGAAGGCGGCCGCTCGGCCGATCCGGCAGCACCCGCGTTCCTGGCCGGCATCCCGTTGGGCCGGGTCGGGGGCTCGCCGATGGCCCTCGTGGTGGCCGGCGAGGTGGCGGCCGCGTTTGCCGTGCTCGACCAAAGCATCTTGGCCGCCGTGGGAGCCCAGATCGGGGCGGCACTCCACAAGGCTGAATTGAGCCGGACGTTGGAGCAGCGGCGCGTCGAGCTCGAACGGCTGTCGGTCCGGATGATTCAACAACACGAAGACCAAAGGCGCCGGATTGGCCGGGAGCTCCACGACGAAACGGCGCAGGTGTTCTCGGCTCTCAAACTCCAACTCGGTACGCTGCGGGAAGTGGCCCCCGACCCGCTCGCGCCGCGGTTCGATCGGCTTCTCGAACTGGTCGATGTCGGAAGCCGAACTGTCCGGAACGTCGCGGAAGACCTTCGCCCGGCGCTGCTCGACGACCTTGGTCTCGTCCCGGCCTTGCGGAGAGCCAAGTCGAGATACGGTCGCGCGGTCCACCGCCGGAGGCCGAACACCTCGGCGTGGAGCGAGGCGGGGAGGCCAAGGGCGGCGGCTCCGGCGGGAGGTCAGGATAAAGGCCTCCTGGCGAAATCGATTCGCGGGGGGTCGCTCAGGGCCGGTAACCCGGACCCCGAAGAACCCGGCCCGGCTTGGCGCCGGTGTACTTCCCGTTCTCCAGTACCACCTGCCCATTCACCAGCACATGGCTGATTCCCTCCGACGCCACCATCGGCTCGGCGAACGTCGCCCGGTCGCGGATCGTGGCGGGGTCGAACACCACGACATCCGCGGCCAGCCCAACGGCAATCCGTCCCCGGTCGTAGGCCAGGATTTCGTTGGCCGGGCCGGACGTGGATCGCTGCACCGCGGCTTCAAGAGACAGGACGCCGAGATCCCGGACGTAGCGGGCAAAGACCCGGGGAAAGGCGCCGAACCCGCGAGGGTGCACCGAATATCCCGCCGCGGCCGGGCCGGCGTCGGTGTCGAACGAGGTGAACTCCTCGCGCATGGCCTTGATCTTATTGGCTTCAGACATGGTCTGCGGCATCGCGAAGACATCGAATTTGGCGATCTCGAAAAAGAGATCCCAGGGATCTTTGGCTGTGGCCTTGGCAATGACCCCGATGGTCTGGCCGTTGTACTGGGCGTAGGCGGTCTTGGCGAGTCCGGCCACCACGATCCGGTCCCAGTCCTTGCCGGCGTGGGCAAACCAGTTTTCCCAGCCACCTAACGAATCCATCTCGCGCCGCATCTCGATCCGGGTGGCCGGATTGCCGAGCTTGGCGAGCAACGCCTCCTGGCCCTCGGCGGCGTGCCGGGGGTGGATCAGCGCCCGAATACCGAGTCCGTTGTTGATGTAGGGGTAGACATCGACGGCCACTTGCTGTCCGGCGGCCCGGGCGGCTTTGATCCGGGCCAGGGCCTGGTCCATTTTGCCCCAATTGCCCTGGCCGGCGGTCTTCAGGTGGTAGATGTGAACCGGGGTGCCCGCTGCCTTCCCGATCCGGAGCGCTTCGTCGATGGCTTCGAGGAGCCGGTCGCCCTCGTTCCGCATGTGGGTGAAGTAGCGGCCGCCATAGCCCCCGGCCACCTTGGTCAACTCGGCGATCTCCTCTTCGGAGGCGTAGATGGCGGGTGGATAGATCAATGACGTCGAGACCCCGATGGCTCCGGCTTCCATGGCCTCGCGAACATACCCCCGCATCCGTTCGAGTTCCGCGGGGGTGGCTTGCCGGTCTCTGTCTCCGATGACGATTTCCCGGATTTGGGTATGGCCCACGGTCTGGACCATGTTCATCGGCATGCCCGCGTGTTCGAGCTTCGTGAAGAACTCGCGGGTCGTGCTCCAGCCCCGGTCAGCGGCCTCCTTGCCGGCCAGCGGGGCGTCGCTGTCGCCTTCACCGGCGTTCAGGGTGGTAATGCCCTGGCTCAGGAGATTGAACGCGGTGGCGGGGTCTTTGATGAAGGGCGCCGCGGTCTGGCCCATCATATCGATGAAGCCCGGGGTCACCACCTTGCCGGTGGCGTCGATGGCCTGGCGGGCGGCGGCCGGGTTGAGCCGGCCGATCGCGATGATCTTGCCGTCCTTGATGCCGACATCGCTGTGGTACCAGGGGGTGCCGGTACCGTCGACGATCCGTCCGCCGTGAATGACGACATCGTAGGTTTGCGCCGGGGCCGGCGCGGTGGTCAAGACGAGGGCGACGAGCGCGGTGGCAAACTTCAGTTCCATGACAATCTCCGCAATTGATCGAGGTTGAGGTTCCCACCGCTCAAGACGCAGGCGACTCGGGAGCCGGGAGCAAGATGAACAAGGTTGTGGAGGAGGGCCGCCACCGGTGCGGCGGCCGCGGCCTCCGGTACGAGTTTGCAGCGCTCCATGATCCAGATAACGGCCTCGAAGATCTCGTGATCCGGTAAGGCGACGATCTCATCGACAAAGCGCTGGCAAACCGAGAACGTGAGATCGCCGACGGTTTTGACTCTGAGGCCGTCGATAATGGTTCGGCAATCTATCGTGGTGACCCGGCCCGCCGCGATGCTTTCCTTCATGGCGGGCCCATCGGACGACTCGACCCCGATGATCCGGGCGGTGGGATTGTGGCTCTTGACCGCCATGGACACCCCGGAAATCAGCCCGCCGCCTCCGATGGGGACGATGACCGCGTCCACCTCGGGCCAGTCCTCGACGATTTCAAGGCCCAAGGTCCCTTGGCCGGCGATCAAATTCGGGTCGTCGAACGGGCTGATGTAGACCAAGCCCTCGGTTCGCACCAATTCTTTGGCGCGCTCGTTGGCCTCGTCCCAGATCCGGCCGTGAAGCACGACTTCGGCGCCGTATCCCCGGGTGGCGGCTATCTTGGCGGGGGTGGCGTTCTCGGCCATGCAGACCACGGCGCGGATGCCGTGAATTTTGGCTGCCAGGGCAACGCCCTGGGCATGATTGCCCGCCGACGAGCACACCACACCACGGCGCTTCTCCTCGTCGGTCAGGAACGTGAACCGGTTCAAGGGTCCGCGGAACTTGTACGAGCCGACTCGCTGGAACATCTCGGCCTTGAGCCGGATGTCGAATCCGGTCAGCTCCGACAGCTGACGGCTAGGTAACAGCGGCGTGCGGTGGATATGGTGGGCAATCCGGGCCCGGGCCTGCCGAAAGTCGTCGAGGGTGAGTGTCAGCATGGATCAGATGATAGCGACTGACGCCGAGCCGAGCCAGACGCGTCGTGCCGACCGATTTGCCCCCAGAGTGTGCGGGGCCTACTATCCCAAGCGTCCTACTCCCCGACACCTCCACCCGTGAGCCCCGACCATGGATCTCGGCACGACCCGGTTGTTCCGCTGGACCGACATTCCGACCGAAGCGGTTACCGAGATGATTTCCCGCCAAGTCATTACCGGCGAACAGGTGATGGCGGGTCATATAAGGCTCAAGAAGAGCTGCGTCGTTCCGTACCACAAACATGAGGCGGAGCAGCATTCGCTGGTGTTCTCCGGCGCCCTCAAGTTCATCATCAACGGCCAGTCGATGGTCGTGGGTCCGGGCCAGATGTTGGTCATCCCGTCGTGGGTTGCCCACGAGGCGGTGGCGCTGGAGGACACCTATGAGATGGATGTATTCAGCCCGATCCGGCATGACTGGCTCAACCGATCGGACTCGTATTTCACGAACCAGCCGACCCAGCCGGCCGGGTTTCTGAATCCGGCCACCGGGGACAACCCGGCTCGACTGGTGCAATGGTCGGAGGTACTGAAGGAACCCCTGACACCCTTGATCGACCGGTCGTTCGTGTCCGGTGAGCGGGCGACAGTCTGCAACTTCCTGCTCCGCCAGGGCGCCATCGTGCCGACCCATCAGCACAAGAGCGAACAACTGACCTGGGTTCGTCGGGGCCACCTCCGCCTGACGGTCGCCGGCCAACCGTTCGAAGTTACGGCCGGGTCGGTGATTCGGATCCCCTCGGAAGCCCCGCACATGGCGGAAGCGATCGAGGAGACCGAGGCCACGGACCTCTTTGGCCCTCGGCGAGAGGACTGGGCCACTGGGAGTGACCAATATTTACGGCAGGGAAATCAATAGGAGCCGGCTCATCATGCGCGCAATCAGAGTTCACGGGTTCGGCGATCCCTCGGTGATGGTGGTGGACGAGGTTCCCGTCCCCGTCCCCGGGCCCGGCCAAGTCCAGGTCAAGGTCCACGCCGCGGGAGTCAATCCGGTGGAGACCTATATCCGGAGCGGCCGGTATGGTGCCTTGCCGACCCTGCCCTATACGCCGGGCTCGGACGGTGCGGGAGTGATTGTCGGGGTGGGCGACGGACCCAGTGCCTGGAAGGTCGGCGATCGGGTCTTTTTCCACGGCCCGGCCGCGGGCCAAACGGGCGGATCCTATGCCGAGATGACGGTGTGCGAGGCCAATCAGGTCTACCGGTTGCCGGCTCATGTCGGGTTTTCCGAGGGGGCGGCGTTAGGGGTGCCGTACGCCACTGCCTACGTCGGCCTGTTCCTGAAGGCGGCCGCCCAGCCGGGTGAGATCGTTTTGGTCCACGGCGCCAGCGGCGGCGTCGGCACGGCTGCTTTGCAGTTGGCCCGTTGGAAGGGTCTCAAGGTGATTGGCACGGCCGGAAGTCCGGACGGTCTTGAGTTGGTGCGGGCCAATGGAGCGCACTTCGCCGTTGGCCATCGGGAAGCGCTGTATCTCGACCAGATCAAGGCGGCTGCCAACAACGGCCGCGGCCCCGATGTGGTTCTCGAAATGCTGGCCAACGAAAACTTGGATCACGATTTCGATGTGGTGGCCCCCCGAGGACGGATTGTGGTGATCGGAAACCGGGGGCGGATCGAGATCGATCCCCGGAAGATCATGGCGAAGGATCTGACCGTGACCGGGGTGTTCCTATGGGGAGTTGGGGCCGAGGAACTCGCTGCGGTGTACGCCGACATCAGCGCCGGTCTTGAGCAGCGGGCGCTGGTCCCGGTGATCGGCCAGGAGTTGCCGTTGGCCGAGGCGTTCCGTGCGCACGAAGCCATCATGGGCGGTCGGGCCTACGGGAAGATCGTGTTGGTTCCCTGACGCGTCAGTGGATTCCCGATCGACATTGGTGGAAGCGAACCATGGGGCCGCCACAGCGGCTGTGGCTCGTTATCGACGGTCTCGGTGGACCGCCCCGGGCAACTCCGCCGAGGGCGGTTCCGGCGGTGACGGACCAGAGCATTGCCCTATCTACGGTCTTTCGCCTCTAGGGTTTGACCGGCTGGGGTGGCTCGGCGGCCAGCAGTTGATGGATGGCGGAGACGGCGCCGTTGTCGTCGCTCAACAAGATGAGTTCGCTTCCCCAGGACTGAAGCCGGACCGTGCATCGAATTACGGCACGAAGCCGAGCAAGAACCTGCACGGCAGGCAGGTCGTTCCGAAGGATTCTGACACTTTGAAAATCACCCCGTTGGATCGCCGCGCCGCTCTCGTTTGGGAGGTACTCGACGAGCGGTTGGCTCACGGTCGCCATGGCCAGGGCTGCAGAACTCTGCGCGGCGACCGCGGTGATCCGGCCGTGGGCCGTTAGGCCGAGGGCGACGATAAATACCAGAAGCAAAAAGAAAGTGGGCATTTCCGACCCGTGAGTGGCAAGAGAGGTGCCAGGGGTCGGGAGTCTGCCCGTCAGGTGTCGTGGAATGCCGCGGCGGCGGTAATGAACTCTCGGAAAACGTGCCGGGTGTTGGGATCCGTCAATTCAAAGACCTCGGGGTGCCATTGGACCCCGACCAGGAAGTGGTCGTTGGTCGACTCGGCGGCTTCGATCAAACCGTCTGGTGCCACGGCGCTCGCCAGCAGGCTCGGGGCTAAGGTTTTGATGCCTTGGTGGTGCATGCTGTTGACCGGGATTCGGTCCTTTTCGTACCAATGCCGGAGTCGGGAGCCGCGGGTCAACGCCACGTCGTGGGCGAGATGGTCGCGTTCGAATCCATAGGTCGGGAAGTAGTCGTGTTTGATGGCGTTTGGATTCTGGTCGTCGAGATCCTGATAGAGGGTCCCGCCGAGCGCGACATTCGGGTTGTGGTTGGCGTCCGCTTCGCGCTGTTTGGCCAATAGCGCGGCTATCCAGAGAACCAAGACGATAAAGTGGGGCGGGCACGATGCCCGCCCCACTTTATCGTTTGTGGCGAGGTGGGAACCGCTTAGAAACGAGCGGTCAATCCACCAAGGAGGCGGCGTCCGTTGACCGAGCCGCCGAAGATCGAGTACCGCTGTTGGTCGAACAAGTTGTTGGCCGTCACGTAGACCCGCAGGTTGTTGTTGACGGCAAACCCCGCATTGGCGTCGATCGTGCCTTGCGGCTCGATCCACCCGGCGAACACGCCAGCCGCCCAGTCATACCCCTTGACCGCCCGGAAATTCACGCCCAAATCGAGGCCGCTCCGACCGGTATAGGTGACGGCGATGTTGCCTTTCGAGCTTGGCGTGTTGGGAACCAGCTGATCGCCGGCGAGCTGCTGGTTGATGTCGAACCGGAAGATCGTCAGGTTTCCGTCGACCCGAAATTCGTCGGCCAACTGGAGACCCGCGGCAAACTCAAAGCCGTACTGGGTGGCCTTGCCGGCATTAGCGTACGACACCACGACCGCGGTCTTGCCGTCCTCCTGCCGGGTCAGGCCCCGTCCGGCGGTGGCGGTGGCCGGATTGGCAAGCAAGGCGTTTCGCACCGCGCCCTCGAGGGCGGCCCGGGCCGCCGCGGGTACGGCGGCCGGAGCGGTCCAGGCGCCAAAGGTAGGATTGACACCAGGCAACAAGTCGGTGACGAAGTCCCTCAGCACGTTCAAGTAGGCGTCGACCGAGAAGTAGAACCGATCGGTCAGATCGCCGCGATAGCCGATTTCGATACCGGTGTTCTTTTCGACTTGGAGCTTGTTGTTCCCCCGGGCCCGGACCGGGACGGCGGCGGTGTTGTCGAACAGCTGTCCGGCCGGCACGCCGGCGAGGAGGGGGCCTAACTGCGGGTTGGCCCGGAGACCGGCTTCGAGGGCCGAGAAATTGGCCGGTGCGCCGGCGGCGGCATTGAGGAAGAACTCCGAATAGTTCGGGGTCTGGAACGCCTTGTTGAACGTGAACCGGAACGAATGCCGGTCCGTCGGCGTGTAGACGATGGCCGCCTTGGGCGAGAATTGGGCGTCAATCAGGCCACCGAGATCATACCGGCCGGCCGCTACCACTTTGGTCACCTCGCTGAGCTTGTACTCGAACTGGCTGAACAACGCGTAGTAGTTGTCGGTCCGATCGTCATCGAGGCGATTGATCAGGGTTTGCTGGGTGTTGAGGCTGTACTTGCGGAAGGAGCCGCCGAGCACGAACCGACCCTTGTCGCCCGCGAAGGTGTTCTTCTGCTGGCCCTCGACGTGGAAGATGTCGGACCGTTCCTCGAGGCCCGCGCCGGAGGCGAGCGAATACTGCGGCTCTTCCGTTTTCCGGCCGTTCCAGTAGGCCATCACATCGAAGGCCTTGGCGGCGTAGTTGAACCGGGTGTAGGGCCGGACCGACTTGGTGATTTGGACCCGCCCGATGCCGGTGACCGCGGTTTCGTTTTCGGCCAGCGCCATCCCGAACTCGCCGGTAGCGATGTCACCGTTGGCCGTGTAGTAATCGAGCCGGGCCGATCCGTAGGTGCTCTTGACGGGGTCCCGGTCGCCGGTCAGTGCGCCGGTGGCCGGGTCGGCGGTCTGGCCGTTCAGGGCCCGGAGTTCCCGCCGGGAACACGACGAGCAAAAGCTCCGGAAGGTCAGGGAATCGGTGGCGGGCCTGTATTCGGTCTTGAGGGCGCTGCCGTCCGCCAAGGTTCGGGAACGAGACCAGGTATCGCTTCGGTAGTAGCCCACGTTGACTCGGTATCCGAACCGGCCGTCGTACAGCAATCCGGCGTGCCGGAGATCCGCCTTGGCGGTGGAGAGCCCGCCGCCGCCGACGCTCAGTTTGGTGCCGACGACCTCCCGGGCGGAGGGGGTCTTGATGTTGAGCACACCGGCATAGGCATTGGCGCCGTACAGGGCCGAACCGGGGCCCCGGACCAGTTCCATGGAACCGATATCTTCGGTCGGGACCGAGAGGGCGTTCCACTCTTGGTTGCCGAGGAAGCCGGTGGCAACGTCGCGACCATCGATGAGCACCAACACGCGGCGGTTCAACGACGAGTTGAAACCGCGGGTATTGACGTTGAAATCGTTGACTCCGTTTTGGGCCAAGTCCACCCCGGGTACCGCGGCCAAGGCGAGCGGCGCTTGTCCGGTAATCGAGGTGGTCTGGAGGGTCCGGGCGTCGATGACCGACACGGCCGCCGGTGCTTGGGTGGCCCGCTCCGGAGCTTTCGAGGCGGTGGTGACGATCAAGGCATTCAAGGCGATCGGATGGGCTTCCATTTTGGCGTCGGCCGTGGTGCTGCCACCGGCCGTGACCGTGACGGACACTTCGGTTGGCTTGTAGCCGAGCCACCGAAACACCAACGTGTAGGTGCCGGCGGGAACCCGCTCGATCACATAGCGGCCTTGGGTGTTGGTGACCGCCGTGGTGCCGGGGCCGCGGACCCCGACCGTGACGCCGGCCAGCGGGGCGCCATCATCGACTCGGGTGACTTTGCCGGCCACTGTGCCGGTGCTCTGCGCCATGACCGTGGGTGCCGCAAGGACCGCGAGGGCCGCTGCCAGCATGCCTGCCGTACGTAGCAAACGCATGATTCCGTCTTAACCGTGGGAGTGAACGTTAACCCGCGCCGGAACGGGGTTCCGGTTTGGGCCGAAAAAGGTGCACCCCGAACCGAGGGTAGACAAGGGCGAACCGGCTATTTGATCAGACTGACTTTCGTGACCCGGACGCGTCCCGGTTCGCCGGCTTCCGGGCCCGGCTCGGCGTAGGCCACGTAGAGATCCGATCCCACCAGGGCTGTCCGGGGGAATCCACCGTCTCGGGACCGGCTGGTCGTCGCGACTGTCAGGATCTCTCGATCGGGACCCGCCCCGCCAACCGAGCGGACCCGCCAGAAGGCCTGATTGCCGTCGGCCTCGAGCCAAGTCACGACGCCTCGACCTGGGCTGGTCATCTGAAAGTGTATCCGCCCCAATGGGTTACCCTCGTCAATCCGAATCGGCTTTCCGAACGTCCGACCCCCGTCGGTCGAGAAGGCGGCATTGACCTTCGGGACGCCGTTGGCCGCGGTAAACCACGCCACGCCTACGTCGTTGCCCGTGGCGGCGATGGACGGACCGTTCACGGGACATTGTCGCGAAACCCACCCGTCGTTTGCCACCTTCACTGGTTCCGACCACCCGGCTCCGTCCTGGCGGACGACAGCAATGTCTCGGATCTCGTGTTCCGACCGATCCCGGTAGGCCACCACCAACCCGCCCCGGCCGGCGGTCATCGAGACTTGGCAGCACTCGCAGGTTCGGGTATCGAGCGCGGCCTCATCGGAGACGGTTCCATCGGGGTTCCAGAGAGCGGTCCGGACCGACATGGCGCCGGCGGAGTCGGTCATTTGTCGGCCGTCGAGCCAGGCCACGGCCACCGAACCCGAGCTGAGCGGGACCATGGCGACGAAGCCGTGCTCGGTGGCGGAGGTATCGGAATGGACGGTGACCGGTGCCGACCAGGTCCGGCCCCGGTCTCTGGAAGCGGCGAGCTTCACATGATATGCGTAAGCCTTCGTCGCGGTCTTCTCCAACCAATGGACGACCCAGGTACCGGTCGTGGTTTCAGTGATCGAGGGGAAGTCGGCCCAGTTGACGAAGAACTTGTCGCTTTCCGCGATCGTGACGGGGGGAGACCAGGCCCCGGCGGATCGGTTGGCCGCTCGGAGGGCGTAGCGACGGTCCGCTCTCGGTTCGAACCAGCTGAGCATCAAGTCGCCCTTGGAGGTGCGACTCAAAAACGGTTTGCTGCTGCCCGGCGGGCCGGACCATTCGAGGGTGGTTTTTCCACTGGGGGTGCTTCCCCCAACCGCCAGAGCCACGAGGACGATCCACGCTGTTCGCATGGTTCAATATCGCATCGGCCGGCCGGGTCCGCCAATCAGTCGGTGGCGGCCTCGAGGGCTGCTTGGTTGGGCCACCGGGTGTGGCCTTTGGCCAGGTCAGCCAGGGTGGTGTGGCGGAGAGGAACCGAACCACCCGGTCGCCGAGGGCGCTCCAGGCCGCGTGGGCCGGACAGGCGGCCTTCGCGGTGCACTCGGGCTGGCGCTCCTGGTTTGGCTCGGGTGTAAGGTGATCTACGATGGGATCCTCCTGCTCGTTGTCACGCTGTTCCGCGACTACCCGCTCGAGACGCCGGTGCTGATCCTCACGTTCTTGAACCCGGTCGATCTGGCCCGGGTAGTTCTTCTGCTCACGTTCGATGTAGCGATCCTGATGGGGTACACGGGCACTCTGTTTGCCGAGTTGTTGGGGACCGGTCCCGGGATCGCCGCCGCGTTTGGCGTGCTGCTGGCTTGTGCCGCGGTTCCGTTGGTGGCCGGGTTCCGGTGGTTCGGGAAGAAAGACTTCTAACGTTAGGCAGACCGGGCCGCGGCCTCGAATCGGGCCATGATGACGGCCACCGGTTCGATGCGGTGAATCGTGCCGACGCTCATCCCGGCTTGCCAGATGGCCGTCGCGGCATCGTCGGCCCGCCCCTGGCCCCGGATCGAGGTGCGTTTGAGATCCCGAATGGCCCGGAGCCCGAACCAGGCCCGGATCCATTTCTTGGTGCGGCGGCCTGTGAAGAGCCATCGGGCCACCGGGCCGACCTTGGTGCCGATTCGGGCGATGTAGGGCGTCTTGATGACCGCAACCGGTACCCCGCTCAACCGCTCGGTGTGGGTGATGTCGGCTTCGGTTGCCGCGACGATGGCCTCTTTGTAGGCCTCGCTCGCGGTGCACTCCGGGGTCGCGATGAAGCGGGTGCCGAGTTGGACGCCAGCGTAGCCAAGGGTGAGCGCCGCCCCGAATTCCGCTTCGCTCCCAATCCCGCCGGCCGAGACCACCGGCAGTCCGAGTTCGCTGAGTTCCGCGAGGAGTTGTTCGGGGTTCCGGCTGCCGGAGTGTCCGCCGGCCCGGGCGTTGACGGCAATCAGGCCGTGGACCCCGCCATCGCGGGCCTTCTCGGCCCATTTTCGCTCTGTCACATCATGGTACACGACCCCGCCTTGGCGGGTGACGGTATCGACGACCCAGCGGGGATTGCCGAGTGAGGTCACGAAGAATCGAATGCCTTCCTCGAGGGCGATGTCGACCCATCGCATCATCCGGTCGTGATAGGTCTTGGAACTGGTCTCGATCAGGGCGTTCATCCCGATCGGTTTCGAGGTGAATCGGTTGATGAGTTGGAGGCCGGCACGAAACTCGTGGCCATGGACGTAGGTCAGCGCGATCGGTTGGACGATCCCGATGCCGCCGGCCTCGGACACCGCGGCGACGAGTTCGGGGTTGCTACACGGGTACATGGCGCCGCCGATAATCGGGAGGGCAATGCGGGCGTGAGCGGTGAGCGGGGTCTCGAGGCGCATGGAACCGGCAATTTAGCGCGGTTGGCCCCGAAAACCCGGCCGCTCCCGACCCGCTGCCGTTACGGCCGACGGCGAAGCTGCTGCTTGGCTCGGGGCTTCTGGGCCTTGGCGGCGATGTTCGCCGCGTTGGCGGGCAGTGCCGCGGCCCGGGCCGCTTTCTTCTTTTCGAGAATCGCCCGGAACGCCGCTACGTTCGGATCATTCGCAGGGTCTTTGGGAGGTTTTGGCATGCCTCCAAAGTAGTAGATTTGGCGGACCCCCTCCAGCCAAGACGACGAATCCATGAAACTGCTTTGTTGTTTGATGGTGGCCGCCGGGCCGGTGGCCGCCCAGACCGGCCCCGTCGCCCCCGTTGACCAGTCTGGTTGGACGGCCGGCGAGTGAGCTCCGGGATGTCGTGGCCCGCTACTCATCCGACCGCCGGGCCCTCGGCCGCCAGTACGACCTCGAAGCCTCGGCGGTGCGGCGGCGCGCCATGGCGCGCTTCGATCGGGCGTGGCTCAAACAAATCACAGCCATCGGCTTCGACTCCCGCCGCGACGGCGAAGACCCTGGCCGCCACCAAGGCGTTTCACGACGCCATCCTGCAATCGGGGCACCTGCCGGTCGAGTTGGTCCGGGCCGGTTTGATGAAGCAACCGCCGCGGGGAGATTTCGAGCCCAGTTGGCGGTTTGCGGGTTTCTAGGCGCGGGCCAGGCGCCACACGGTGGTGACCCGGCAGACGACATCTCCGCTCTGGTCGGTAATGGTGGTCTCCACGCGGTGGTCGACCGGGAGGTTCCCAACCGGGGGCACCGTCACGCGGGCGGTGGCGACCAGTGGGCCGCGGGCTTTCTTGAGGTAGTCCGCGGCAATACTCGTGACGATACCCCGGATGTCCGGAGGGAGGGCCAAGGTCATGGCGAGTCCGCTGGTCATCTCGCCGGCGTTGACCAACGCGACCGCATGCACCGACCGGAGGTGGTTCCGGAGGGCACGCCGGTCGTTGATCGTGACGCGGCAGTGGCCGGGCTCGAGTTCTTGGACCGTGGCTCCGATCGAGCCGCTGTACGGCACGAACCAACCGAACAGACGGGAAAAGATCCACCGGCCGGCTGGGAGACCGATACAACGGGTCCAGAGGTTGGCCAGTTGTTCCTGCCGAGACGCCATACTGGTCCTTGGGTGGGGCGGAAGTAGATACTAACCGGACGTCGGCGCTCCCGAAGAGGGGTCGGCCAGGGCACATTTCAGGCTCAATGCCTGAACCCACCGCGGCCCAGACGATTTCGCTCATCGGCATTCTGGTCGAATTGGGAGCGTGTTTGCTGTTCACCACGCTGGTCCTCGGGCTCCGCCGGGAAACAACGCCTCGGCCTTACTTCATTCATTGGTCATGGGCCTGGTTGGCGCTGTCCGTTGCGTTGGCGGCGATGGCGGAGTTTCTGGCCCGGCTCAAGACCTCTCACTGGCAGAAGCCATTCGATCTCCGGGTGTTGGTCCAGCTGGTTGAGCGGTTTCGGGTCGGGTCGGAATCGTGATGGCCCTGGTGGGGTTCGGATTGGCCGTCGTCGTCGGCGTCGTGCTCGGACTGCTCGGCGGCGGCGGTTCGATCATGACCATTCCGGTCTTGGTGTATGCCTTGGGTGTCCCGATGAAGCAGGCTGTGCCGATGAGCTTGATCGTGGTTGGGGTGACGAGCATGGTTGGCGCGGTCAGCCATCATCGGCGGGGCAACGTCCGATGGGAGGCGGCCCTGAGCTTCAGTCCGACGGCGATCCTGGGGGCGTTCGTGGGGGCCCGGTTGGCCCATTTGGCGTCGAACCGGGTTCAGCTCGTGGTCTTTGCCTTCCTGATGCTGGCGGCCGCGGTCTCGATGTTCTTCGGTCCCGGGATCTGGCAGAACCCGGTCGGCCCGGCCAAAACCCAGATCAGGCGTCCTTTTCCGATCATCGCGGCGTTAGGTTTAGGGGTGGGGATGTTGACGGGCCTGGTGGGGGTCGGTGGGGGATTCCTGTACGTGCCGGCCTTGGTCCTGCTTGGCGGGCTGGCGATGAAGGACGCGGTCGGGACCAGCCTGATCCTGATCATCGCCAGCTGCTTGGCCGGGTTTATCAGCTACCTCGGTACGGTCCGTCTCGATTGGAGCGCCACCGGGTTGTTTACGGTCCTGGCGATTGTCGGGGTGGCGATCGGGAGCCGGCTGACGAGCATGGTCCCCCAGACGGCGCTCCGCCGGGGGTTTGCGGTGTTGTTGGTTTTCATGGGATTGCTGGTGTTGTTCAAACCCAGGTGATGGATCAGGAGAGTCATGTACTTTCGTCGTTTCTACGATGAGCAGCTCGCCCAGGCCAGCTATTTGATCGGCTGCCAGGCCAACGGAACCGCCATCGTGATCGATCCCGCGCGGAGCATTCAGCCGTACCTCGAGGTCGCGGCGGCGGAAAGATTCATGATCGTCGCGGTGACGGAAACCCATATCCACGCCGATTTCGTCTCGGGGATTCGGGAACTGGCCGTGGCCACCAATGCCCGGACCTATGTCAGCGGTTGTGGTCCCGCCGACTGGCAGTACGAGTTTCGGGAGGCGTCGGATGTGACGGCCCTGGGCGATCGGAGCGTCATCAAGATCGGCAACATCACGATCACTGCGGTGCCCACGCCCGGTCATACACCCGAGCACCTGTCGTTCCTGGTGACGGATGGCGCGGTGGCCGAGGAACCGATCGGGGTGATCACCGGCGACTTCGTGTTCGTCGGCGATGTTGGCCGGCCCGACCTGCTGGAGAAGGCGACGAAGATTGCCAACACCGCGGAGGCCGGGGCCCGGGATCTCTATCGAAGCCTGGCCTGGTTCAAGACCCTCCCGGACTACGTCCAAATCTGGCCCGGACATGGCGCCGGGTCGGCCTGCGGCAAGGGACTCGGCGCGATCCCCCAGTCCACGGTCGGTTACGAACGCCGGTTCAACTGGGCGTTCGGGGTCGAGTCTGAAGACGAGTTCGTTCGTCAGGTGTTGGCGGGGCAACCGGAACCGCCCCGGTACTTCGGCCGGATGAAGCAGGTCAATCGGGCCGGCGCCGCGGTGCTCGGCCCGCTCCCGCCGGTGCCGTCGCTCAACTCGGCGGCGTTCAAGCGCCATCTGACCGCAGGTGCGATGGTGGTCGATACTCGGCCGAGTGAGGAATTTGCCGCCGGGCATGTTCCGGGCACCATCAATATTCCACTGTCGAGGAACTTCACGACCTATGCCGGGTCAGTGCTTCCGTATGACCAGGAAATCTGCGTGGTGCTCGTCGATGCTACAGTCGGCGAGGCGGTGGCGCGGAATCTCCGAGCCATCGGCTTCGACCGGATCGGCGGTATCATCGAGGCGACGGTGGTCGACGCGTGGAAGGGCCGCGGCAACACGCTCGGAACCGCGACCGAGCTGACCGTGGAGCAACTGGCGGACGGCTCGCCGGTCGACCGATTGGTGATCGATGTCCGGAATCGATCGGAATGGACGGCAGGGCACATGGGCCATGCGACCCTGATCCCTTTGCCGGAACTGCTGGAACGATTGGACGAGATCCCGAAGGACGCCGATATCCTGTTCCACTGTCAGACCGGCAGCCGGTCGACAATTGCCGCGAGTGTGCTCCGGTCTCGGGGCTACGAGCGGGTCACGAACCTGATCGGCGGCTTCAGCGCCTGGGTCGGGATGGGCGGCCGGATCGAACGTTAGGCGACAACGTCGCTCACCAGCCCATCCCGAAACCAAGTCCCAACCAGGGTATTGAACCGGTCGGGCCACTGCCAGTTCCACGTGTGTACCCCTCCCGAAATAAAGCTACCGCGGGCATTCGGCATCAGGGCCACCAATCGGCCCACGCTCTCCCGGATCTTCCGGTGCTCCTTGCTGCCCGCAACCACGAGCACCGGGTGGCGGCGCTCGGCCAGGGCGGGCGGGGGCCGGAACGTCGTGACATCGAGGATCATCTGGTGAAGTGGTCCGGCCTCCAAGCGCCGGACGTCCGCTAGCAAGCTGGGGTAGTCCTCCGGCGGCACGGCCATCATCTTCGCCGTCAGACGGACCAGCGGTCCGAGCTTGCCAATGGGGAGCGTTAGAGCCGTCAGCCCGGCAAGGGCCCGAGCTCCGGCGATTCCAGTGGCCAAGGTGCCGCTGACCAGCATCTGGTCAATGGCGTCGGGGTCCTGGGCCAATAACTGGAGAGCCACGACGCCGCCGAGGCTCAGGCCGACGACGTGCGCTTTGCCTCCGGGCACCTCGTTCTTGATGACCCTGGCCACGGCGTCGGCCGCGTCGGGCACTGAAATCCAGGGCGCTCGTGAGGCCCCGTGGCCCGGAAGCTCGACGGCCAGGCCCTTGAATCCGACCAGTGACGCAAGCTGCTGCCGCCACATCCAACTCGAAATGCCGGCTCCGTGAATGAACACGATCGTCGGCTCCTTGTCAGTGGGCGTCCCGCGCGATACGTTCTCGCCGTGCGGTACTCCCGTCGTCGCTCCAGCCCCATTGCCCAAGCCATCACTCCGTTGTTGGCCCTCTACCTGTTGCTCCAACTGTTTCTCCACAGCCGTTAGGGATTGGCCGCGAGATACTTGTCGTACCACGCCACGATTCGGTGGTGGAAGTCGACAAAATCCGCTGCCGTCGTGGCCGGGGTCCCGTGTCCGCCGTTCATGTAGTTGGCCCACGCCACCGGTTTCCCCAGCCGTCGCAAGGCATAGTACATCTCGCGGGTGTTGTCCGCCGGCACATTGGCGTCGAGCGCACCGGTCATCAGGAGCAAGGGCGTCGCAATCCGATCCGCGAACATGATCGCCGATTGATCGAGGTACTTTTGCGGCTGCTGCCAGAGTGTGGCGCCGATGCGGTCCTGGCTCTTTTCCGCCGCGTGGACGTTCCGGACACCGAGCCGGGGTGAGTCAGTGTAGAAACTGATGAGATCGACCTTGCCGGAAATGTTGATGGCGGCCTTGAATCGCTTGGTCTGGGTGACCAGCAAGTTCGTGGCATAGCCGCCGTAGCTGATGCCTTGGACGCCGAGCCGCGCCGAGTCGGCGATGCCTCGTTCAATCAGCCGATTGGCCGCGGCGGTGACCCCCTTGAGCCACCCCTCGCCCGGGTACCCGGTCTCCAGGCTCACCGACGGCTGCACCACCACGTAGCCCGCCCCGGTCAGCGTGTTGATGATGGACTCATACCGATCGTCGAAGAACGACTCGTAGACATAGAAGATGGTCGGATACGGCTTCCCGGCCTCGAACCCGGGAGGGTAGTAGACCACGCCGAACTGGCGTTTTCCATCAACGTCGAGGTACTCGATGAGCTCGTTTTTCCCAAAGCTCACCGTTCGAAGATCCGGGTTGGTCTCGACCAACCGGGTGGCGTTTCGGAGATCCCCGCTGGCTACGAAGAGATCCGGCGGTCGGCTTCCATCGGCCACCGTGAAGACGCCCCGGCTTCCGTCGCGAGAGAAGCGAGGGGTTCCGTAGCTCCGGCCGTCCGTGATGGTGGGCTCGAGCCGCCCGGTCCGCCGGTCAAACCGCGCGAACCCTCGCTCCCAGGTTTTGCGTGACGCCACGGAGAGCAGCACGGATTGCCGGTCATCGCTCCAGCCGACCACCGCATATCGCGGGGCCATGGTGGCGGAATCCGGCGTGGCCAGAAACATGGTCCGGGCGCCCCCGGTTGTTTCGACGAACCACATCCCCTCGGTGTTGCCGGCAATCAACTCCTGACCGTCGGGACTCAATCGAATCGGGCTGAAGCGCTCCTTCTCTCGGCGGTCGCGGGCCACCTTGGTGGTATCGATCGCAGGCGTCGTCTCCTTGGCTCCCGCGATCTGGCGGGCCGCGGTATCACCGATCGACCCGAGTAGCAGCCGGCCGTCCTTGGCATAGGCAAACCGCCGCCCGTCCCGGGACCAGACCAGGGTGAGGCCCTTGGTTGAGCCGAGGACGGTTGACCGGGCGCCGTCGCGCCGTGAAACCAGCCGACCCTCGGTGCCGAAGATGACGTCGTAGTCGGTCTTCGGGGTAATGTCCTCTTGATAGACCAGACTCGAGTCATCGTCAGCCAGGTGCCACGAGATGATCCCGATTTCGGGGGTGAGTTCCTGGGTGTGCCCAGTTCTGATGTCGATGGCCGCCACGATCCGCACGGACCCCTGGCGACGGAGGTCATCCCAGGCCAAGAACGGCTCGTCGCTCGACTGCACGAACACCGGCCCCGCGGTCATCTCCCGAAAGCGGTCCGCCGTCCGTTTTCGCCAATCCTGGCTTCGAAGCGCGACCAGGAGCCTGGTCCCAGCGCGGTCCCAGCGGAGTTCGCTGTTTTCCGCCACGAATCGGCCGGCGGGAAGTCTCACGGGATTCAACCGGGCGCCGTCCCGGTCCCAGACGACCGGCACGACCTGATCGCCTTCGACCACGAGGATGGCGAGTCGGCGGCCGTCCGGCGACCACGCCACCGCCCTCACGTTTCGGGGTCCGGAAAAGACCCGGCTTTTCGACCCATTGTCGCTATTGATGATCCAGAGTTCCGCGCTCGCGGGCCGAAGGTACGACGGGTCGCCATCGCGGTGGTGATCGACGCCCAACTGATCCCGCCGGCTCGAAGCCGTTGCCGCCACCCAGCGACCATCTTCCGAGACATCCTGCACCGCATACCCCACCACACCAAGCGCAATCTCCGGCGTAAACTGCCGCCCCCCCTGAGCCCACCCCGCCCCCGCCCCCGCCACCCCAACCACCACCAACCCCGCCACCCCAATCCACCGCATACCATCCCCCCCGTTGTGCGCTGAGTGCCGAGGTTACAATTGAAGCGTAAACGGCCAAACGCACAACCGAACCAGGAGAACCGGGTGATCGGAATCATCGGGGGCAGCGGGCTGTATCAGATGGACGGGTGGGAGGGGGCCGCCTGGCAACGGGTCACCACCCCGTGGGGTGATCCCTCCGATGAGCTGCTGGTGGGAACCCTGGGCGGCCAAGCCGCGGCGTTTCTGCCTCGTCACGGCCGGGGCCATCGAATTCCGCCTTCAGATCTTAATTTTCGCGCGAACATCGCCGCGCTGAAACAACTGGGCGTTTCCGATGTGCTGAGCCTCTCGGCGGTCGGGTCGCTGCGTGAGGACCTGCCGCCCGGAACGTTCGTGGTGGTCGACCAGTTCGTCGACCGAACCTTTGCCCGCGCCAAGAGTTTCTTTGGCCCCGGGCTGGTGGCCCACGTGTCGGTGGCCGATCCCGTCTGTCGCCGACTCGGCGATCTGATCGCCGGCGCCGCCCAGCACCTGAACCTGGCCACGGTCCGGGGCGGGACCTACCTCGCGATGGAAGGTCCCCAGTTTTCTACCAAAGCGGAATCCGCCCTCTATCGGTCCTGGGGCATGAGCGTCATCGGGATGACCAACATGCCGGAGGCCAAGCTCGCCCGTGAGGCCGAGCTTTGTTATGCGACGATCGCGATGGTCACCGACTACGATTGCTGGCATCCCGACCACGCCCATGTCACGGTCGATCAGGTTGTCGGGGTGGTGCTTCGAAATGCCGCTGCCGCCCAGCAGCTGATTCGGACGGTGGCGCCCCGGCTGACCGACCGGCCAACCCCCTGTCCGTGCGGTTGCGATCGGGCCCTCGACTCGGCGGTGATGACGGCACCCGGTGCGCGGGATCCCAGATTGGTCCAACAACTCCGCGGCATCGCGGGGCGGGTACTGTGAAAGATCTCAAGGCTTTGGTCCGCTCGATTCCCGACTATCCCAAACCCGGGATTCTGTTTCGGGATATCACCACCCTGATGGCTGACGGACCGGCATTCCGCGAGCTCGTGGACCGGTTCACCTCCCGGTATCGCAACGAGCGGATCGACCGAGTGGCGGGGATCGAGGCCCGCGGGTTCATCCTGGGTGGCGCGGTGGCCGAGCGATTGGGTGCCGGGTTCGTGCCGATCCGAAAGAAGGGGAAGCTGCCTTCGGCCACGATTGGCCGCGACTACCAGCTCGAGTACGGGACGGACCGGGTTGAAATCCACCGCGATGCGGTCGGGACGGGGCAGCGGGTCATGCTGATTGACGATCTGATCGCGACCGGCGGCACCGCGCTCGCGGGCCTGTCGCTGCTCGGACAGCTCGGCGCGACGGTGGTCGAGGCCTGCTTTGCGATCGATCTTCCGGAACTGGGCGGGCGCCGCCGGCTCGAAGCGGTTGGCTGCAAGACCTACTGCGTGATGGAGTTCGAGGGCCACTGATGCGGGTCGGCGACCGCTGGTACCGAACGATCTGGGTTGAGGACGACGGCTGGACCGTGGCGGTCATCGATCAGACCGCCTTGCCCGGAACACTGGTCATTGCGCGGCTGCAGTCGCTCGACGACGTGGCCGATGCGATTTGCCGGATGCGGGTCCGTGGCGCGCCGCTGATCGGGGTGGCCGCCGCCTACGGCGTTGCCTTGGCCCTGCGAACCGACCCCAGTGACGCCGGGCTGTCGCGGGCCGTCGCAACGTTAGGCATGACTCGGCCGACCGCGATCAACCTCCAGTGGGCGCTCGACCGAGTGGTCGGCCATTTGGAGGCGTTGTCGCCCGCTGACCGGCCGCAGGCCGGCTCCGACTACGCCGCTCGCTTGGCCGATGACGACGCGGCCACCTGCCGGGCGATTGGTGAGCACGGCGAGCCGTTGCTTCGCGCCCTCTTTGAGCAGAACGGCCGGACTCGACCGGTCAATGTCTTGACCCACTGCAACGCCGGGTGGCTCGCGACGGTGGATTGGGGCACCGCGCTGGCGCCGATCTACCTGGCCCACGATCGAGGCGTCCCGCTCCATGTCTGGGTCGACGAGACCCGGCCCCGAAACCAGGGCCTCCTGACGGCCTGGGAACTGGCCGGTCACGGGGTGCCCTGCACGGTCATTGCCGACAACGCGGGCGGCCACCTGATGCGAACCGGCCAAGTCGACTGCTGCCTGGTCGGGACCGACCGGACCACCCGTCAGGGCGATGTTGCCAACAAGATCGGGACCTACCTCAAAGCGCTGGCCGCCGCCGACACCGGGACTCCTTTCTACGTCGCGGCCCCGTCCTCGAGCATCGACTGGACGTTGACCAAGGGCAGCGACATTCCGATCGAGGAACGATCCGGAGCGGAGCTTGGCCATGGGCCCGGCGTTTCGGTAGCCAATCCAGCCTTCGACGTGACGCCGGCGCGTTTGGTCACCGGGCTGCTGACCGAACGCGGCCTTGCCGAACCATCGCTCGAGGGCCTGGCCCGACTTTTTCCGGAGGGCAGCCGATGACCGATGAAGCTGAACGGAACCTGGTGGTCGCGGCGGCCCGTCGGACCGCCACGCTTGGCCTGACGCACGGCACCTCCGGGAATGTGAGTTGCCGCACCCCCGATGGGATGTTGATCACTCCGTCCGGCATCTCCTACGACGGCCTCGAGTCCGCTGATGTGGTCGCCATGGCGCTCGACGGTACGATCGCCCCCGGCGGGCGTCGTCGTCCGTCGAGCGAGTGGCGGATCCATGCCCGACTCTATCAGGCCCGGCCCGACGCCGGGGCGGTGGTCCACGGGCACTCTCCAGCGGCCTCGGCCGTTGCCTGTCTTGGCCGCGGGCTGCCGTCGTTCCACTACATGATCGCGATCGCGGGCGGTGACTCGGTGCCGGGTACCGGCTACGCCCTCTTCGGCACCGAGGCCTTGGCGGCCTTGGCCGCCGCGGCGATGCGGGATCGTTGGGCCTGCCTGCTGGCCCATCACGGATTGTTGGCCGCGGGAACGACCCTCGACCACGCGATGGCGGTGGCGGCAGAGGTCGAGTTCCTGGCCGACCTATACCTCCGGCTTCTGCCACTCGGCGAGCCGGCCCGGCTCGATCCCGAGCAGATGCGGGCCGTGATCGACCGGTTCCGGTCCTATGGCCAACCGGGCTGAGGCCCCCTTGCCCCCAGGCTGCTTTCACGGCAACATTGCCGCTTCCTCTCCCAATCCGGGTCGAACCATGGGTTCATGCCGTGCCGCCTTCGCGGCGGTTGTCCTGTTGTCTGCGTGTCAAACGGCCTCAGGGCCGAGCGGCACGATGATCATCAACGTGCGGATTGTCGACGGAACGGGGTCCCCCGCCGCGTCCGGTGCGGTCCGGATCGTGGGCGACACAATCGTGGCGGTTGGCGCGGTCACGCCGGCCCCGGGCGATTCGGTTATCGATGGCCAAGGCATGGTGCTCGCACCCGGGTTCATCGATACCCACAGTCATCATGATTGGGGTCTGCTGAAGACGCCCGATGCCTTGGGGGCGGTAAGCCAGGGTATCACGACCATTGTGGCCGGTAACGACGGCGGTCATCCAATGCCCCTCGCTGCAACCTTCGACACCCTGGTCAAGGCTGGTTCCTCGATCAACGTGGCGTTCTACGCCGGACATGGCAGCATTCGCTCCGCGGTCATGGGCGAGAACTTCAAGCGTCACGCCAGCTCCACGGAAGTCGATTCAATGGCGGTGCTGCTCGGGCAGGAACTCGACGCCGGCGCCCTCGGCTTGTCGAGCGGGCTTGAGTACGACCCCGGCATCAACTCGGACCGGGCCGAGGTGCTGACGCTTGCCAAGGTTGCCGCCAGAGCAGGCGGACGATACATCAGCCATATCCGGAGCGAGGATCGGTGGTTCTGGGACGCCATCGATGAGATCATCACGATCGGCCGGGATGCCAAACTCCCGGTGCAAATCAGCCATATGAAGCTGGCCATGGTCCCACTCTGGGGAAAAACCGACAGCTTGTTCGGGCTCTTGGACGCCGCCCGGGCCAGCGGCATCGACATTACGGCCGACGTGTATCCGTACACCTATTGGCAGTCCACCCTGCAGGTTCTCTTTCCGAAGCGGGATTTCGCGAACCGGGCCGAGGCCAACAAGATTCTCAAGGAAATCTCGACGCCCGAGGGGCTCTTGATCGGCGACTTCGAAGCCAATCCGGCCTACAAAGGCAAGACGGTGGCTGAGATCTCGAAACTCCGGAACGAAGATCCGGCGCACACGTTGATGGGCCTGATTCGGGAAGCCATGGTCTGGGAAAAGGCTCACCCGGGTCAAGGCGGCGAGAGCGTCGTGGCCACCAGCATGGATGAAGGCGACATCGGCAAGCTCTTGGCGTGGGACCATACCAATGTGTGTTCCGATGGCGCGCTCGACGGCGCCCATCCGCGGGGATTCGGCGCCTTTCCGCGGGTGTTAGGCAAGTACGTTCGGGAGCAAAAGGTCATGCCGCTCGAAGTGGCGGTCAAGAAGATGACCAGTCTGGCGGCGGCGCATGTTGGGCTCACACGCCGGGGAACGATTGCGCCCGGCCAGTTTGCCGACTTGGTTCTGTTCGACCCGGCCACGGTCGGCGACCGGGCCACGCCGGCCGAGCCGCACCTGGTGTCGACCGGCATCGCCCGAGTCTGGATCAACGGCCTTCCGGTCTGGCAGGACGGCAAGACGGTGGCGAGCCGGGCCGGACGAATGCTCAAACGACAGGCCCAATGAACCTCGTCGATCGGATCGAGGCCGCCGAGTCGCGGATCCGGGCTCAGGTTCGGGAAACGCCGCTGGTGCTGTGTCCGAGTCTCTCGGCGGAGACCGGTGGGCGGGTATTCCTGAAACTCGAGAATCAGCAGCTCACCGGTTCGTTCAAAGTGCGTGGTGCGCTCAACAAGATGTTGTCGCTCTCGGCTGACGAGCGGGCCCGGGGTGTGGTCACGGCGTCGAGCGGCAACCACGGCGTGGCGGTCGCGTATGCCGGGAAGTTGGCGGGCGTGGTGCCGATGGTATACCTGGCGGACAACGCCGCGCCGTCCAAGGTGGCCAAGATTCTGAAGTTGGGCGCCCGGATCGAGATCTTCGGCAATGACTCCGGGTTGTCGGAGGTCGAGGCCCGGCGGGTCAGTGAACGAACCGGTCAGGTCTACCTGTCACCCTACAACGACTGGGACGTCGTGGCGGGGCAGGGCACCATCGGCATCGAGTTGCTCCGGCAGTGCCCCTCGCTCAGCGCGGTGGTCGTGTCGGTCGGGGGTGGTGGGTTGATCGGTGGTATCGCGACGTGGCTCAAAGCCCATCGTCCCGAATTCTTGGTCCTCGGCTCATCGCCGAAGAACTCATGCGTCATGGCCGAGTCGGTGGCTCGAGGCGAGATTCTTGACTTGCCCTCGCTCCCGACCTTATCGGACGGAACCGCGGGAGGCGTCGAGGCCGGTGCCTTGACGTTTGACCTCTGCCGTGACTTGGTGGATCAGTACGATCTGCCCGAGGAATCGGACATCGTGGCAGCCCTCCGGCTCTTGTTCGAGGAGGAGCGTCTGGTGGTGGAGGGGGCGGCGGCCGTGGCGGTGGCTACCTTGCGACGACATCCCGACCGAGTGGCCGGTCGAGATGTCGCCGTGGTCCTCTGCGGCGGTAACATTGGTGCTGAGGTGTGGTGCCGGGCGGTCACGCCGGGGGAATCCGGAGCGTGACTTGGTCGCCGGGGCTCACCATGATCTCATCGGACACCGGGGCCCGGGCGCTCCCGATCGGATCGGCTTGAAACCGAATCGACGTCAGGCTCCGAACCAAGTACTTCGGCAACGTGAACTTGGCCTGGCTGTTCCCGCCGGCCAAACCGAGCCGCACCCGTCGTCCACCTTCGAGCACGTAGATCGTCATGTCGGGGAACGACTGGTTGTCCACGATGAGGAGCGTCGGCGCGTTGGGGTCAACGTCGGTTTCAACCCGGTTGCGGTTGCACCCTGTCGTTCCGAGGGTGGTGATGGCGACCAACGCCAGCGATAACGTCATGTTCATACGGCCTCCCATGTCCTTCGCGTCTCCGGCCCAACCGTAGTGCGCACCCCACCGACACCGGATCGGGCCCGCTCCCCTGATCGGCGTTCTTTTCACGAGGTGAATGGTGACTGAAGCACCCCCGACTCTGCAAGTGATCGCCGCGGCCGCGGCCCGGATGGCGCCGTACATCCGGGAAACCCCGGTGTGGGATTGGCAGGACGACCTGGTGTCGGCGACGCTCAAACTCGAGCTGTTCCAGCATTCGGGAACCTTCAAGGCCCGGGGCGCGATCAACAACGTGTTGTCCCTCACGGACGACCAGCGGAGGCGCGGGGTGACGGCGGTCAGCGCGGGGAATCATGCCGCCGCGGTGGCCTATGCGGCCCACACGCTGGGTACCACCGCGAAGGTCGTGATGCCGAAGACCGCGAGCCCCGCCCGGATCGCGATCTGCCGCCGGCTCGGTGCCGAAATCGTGCTGGCCGCCGACGTTCATGAGGCGTTTGTGCTGGTCAAGGAGGTCGAATCAGCGGAGGGTCGGACCTTCGTCCACCCCTTCGAGGGACCGACCACCGCCACCGGTACCGCCACGGTCGGACTCGAGTTCCTCCGGCAGGCCGATGATCTCGAGGCGATCGTGATTCCGATCGGCGGCGGCGGATTGATCGGGGGCATGGCCGCCGCAATCAAACAAATCCGGCCTGACTGCCTCGTGTACGGGGTCGAACCGTCCGGCAATGATGTGATCAAACGAAGCGTGGCCTCAGGCGTTCCAGAAACTAGCCCGAACCCGAATAGCATTGCCGACAGCCTGAGCCCGCCGTTCGCGTTGCCGTATAGTCTGAGCCTGGTACAGCGGTTTGTCGACGACATCGTGTTGGTGAGCGACGACGATCTGACGGAAGCCATGTACCTGCTGTTTGAACGAATGAAACTCGCGGTGGAGCCGGCCGGCGCCGCCACGACGGCCGCCGCCCTGGGTCCGCTCCGGGAGCGCCTTCGCGGGAAGCGAACCGGCCTGCTGATCTGTGGCGCGAATATCGACGCCACCCGCTTCGCCGAGTACCTGCAGCGGGGCGCGGCTCGATGGAGCACCCGGGAGTAGGGGTGGTGACGACGTGATCGTCATGGTCCTATACCTGGTGTTGGTCGGGGGACTCTTGGTGCTGCTGATGGCGTCGCTCAGTGCGCTCCGGGAGGCCATTCGACAGCGGGCCCGTTGGCAGGGCATCGGGCTGGCGATTGGCCTCGCGCTCGCGTCCCTGCTTGGTATTTGGGCTATCCTCATTTGAAGCAGGGTCAGTGATGAGCGCATCAGCGGTAGTCCGCCAGGCCACGCCCGATGATCTCGAGCCGGTGGCGCACCTGTTCGACCAGTACCGGCAGTTCTACCGCCGAACCTCCGATCTGGCCGCGGCCCGCGCGTTCATCGAGAGCCGGCTCCAGAACGGCGACTCGATCATCTTCGTGATCCAGGCCGAACCGGCCGGAGCCCTCGTCGGATTTACCCAACTCTATCCGCTGTTCGCCTCGCTTTCGATTGGCCGGGCCTTCGTTCTGAACGACCTCTTCGTCAGTCCGGTGGCCCGGGGGTTGGGCCTGGGCCGCCATCTCTTGGAACGGGCCGCCGAGTATGGCCGGGATACCGGCGCCCGCTATCTCGAGCTGTCGACCGAGACCACCAACGCGGCAGCTCAGCGACTGTATGAAAAACTGGGTTGGGTCCGCGAAACCTCGTTCTACCACTATTCGTTGGACCTGGGGTGACCGGTAACGCCTTTCAAGACCATTTCTCGGCCCGCGCCGCGGGGTACGCCCTGTTTCGGCCATCGTACCCCGCGGCGCTGTTCCGGTGGTTGGCCGACTCGTGCCCCGCTCGCTCGGTGGCCTGGGACTGTGGCACGGGCAGCGGGCAGGCCGCCCTCGGCCTGGCTCCCTACTTTGACCGGATCGTGGCCACCGACGCGAGTGCCTCGCAACTCGAGCACGCCAAGGCGGCACCAAACGTCGAGTATCGAGTGGCGCCGGCCGAGTCGTCAGGCCTCGACGACCGGAGCGTCGATCTCGTGAGTGTGGCCCAGGCGCTCCATTGGTTCGACCGCCCCCGATTCTTCGCGGAAGTGGGACGGGTGCTTCGCCCAGGCGGCTTGCTGGCGTGCTGGATGTACAACGTCATGGCGGTGAGCGAGGCGGTCGACCGGGTGGTGGCCCACCTCTATACTGATGTCGTCGGCCCCTTTTGGCCCGGCGACCGTGTCCTGATCGACCAAGACTATCGGAGCCTCATGATACCCTTCGCGGAATTCGAACCGCCGAGTTTCCAAATGGCGGAGCAATGGTCGTTCGAGCACGTGGTCGGCTACCTTCGGACGTGGTCCGCCGTGACCCGGTATCGCCAAGCGAAGGGCCACGACCCGGTCGGCTTGATTGAAGCCGACTTGCTGGCGGCCTGGGGCGATCCCGCCCAGATCCGGCCGATTCGCTTTCCGTTGACGCTCCGGGTTGCCCGGCCCGCGTAACCCGGTTGCCGTTCTCGCCCACTCATTGAGGCTGTCATGTTGCTAACCGCCGTCCTTGCGCTATGCACTGGTCCGAGTCCGATGGCCGTACCACCGCAGCCCCCGCGCCGGTTCGCGTTCGTCAACGTTTCGGTGGTGCCGATGGACCGAGACTGGGTCCTGTCGGGGCAGACCGTCGTCGTCGAGGGCGACCGGATTACGGCGGTCGGCGCGACCGGCTCGGTGGCCGTTCCCGCCGATGCGGTCCGGATCGAGGGCCGCGGCAAGTTTCTGATCCCGGGTCTCGCGGAAATGCATGCGCACATCCCCCCTGGGCGACAGGTGGCCGACTCGACGATCGAGCGGGTGCTGGCGTTGTTTGCGCTGAACGGTGTCACCACCGTCCGCGGCATGCTAGGCGACCCGCGCCATCTGCCGCTTCGCGATCGGGCGGCCCGGGGCGAGTTGCTGAGTCCGACGATCTATTCATCGAGTCCGTCGGTCAACGGCAACACGATGCGGACCCCGGCCGCCGCCGCCGACTCCGTGACGACGTACCGGCTGGCAGGCTACGACTTCCTCAAGATTCATCCGGGGCTCTCGCGGGAGGTCTTCGACACGATCGCGGCCACGGCTACACGGGTCGGGATTCGGTTTGCCGGCCATGTGCCCCTCGAGGTCGGGATCGAGCGGGCGATCGAGGCCGGCTACTGGTCGGTGGATCACTTCGACGGCGTGATGGAAGGGCTAGTGCCGGCTACCCGGCCTTTTACCACGGCGGAGGATGGTTTCTTTGGGCTTGGCTTGATTGACCGGGCCGACGAACGACGAATTCCCGTCTTGGCCGTCAAAGCCAAGGCAGCCGGGGTGTGGGTCGTGCCGACCGAAACCCTGATGCGGCATATCGTCGGCAACTACACGGTCGATGAAATGCGGGCCTGGCCGGAACTCAAGTACATGACGGCTGCTGAAGTGGCGGGCTGGGTTCGGACCACCGCGGCGATGCGAGGTGATACGACGGTGTCGGCCGCATCCAAAGCCCGCTACCTCGCGTTCCGAAACAAGTTGATCAAGGAATTCCACCGGGCCGGCGTCGGTTTCCTGCTCGGGTCCGACGCACCGCAGGTGTGGAATGTGCCTGGCTTCTCGTTGCGCCGAGAGCTCCGCTATCTGGTCGATGCCGGTCTGACGCCGTTCCAAGCGCTCGAATCCGGCACCCGGAATGTGGCCGTCTACTTCGGAACCGAGGCGGCGACCGGTACGATCGCGGCCGGGAAACGAGCGGACCTGGTCCTGCTCGACGGGAATCCGCTCCAGGACATTGCCAATGTCGGCCGCCAGAGCGGGGTCATGGTCCGGGGCCGGTGGCTCGACCAGGCCGAGATCGCCCGCCGCCTCAAGGCGATCGAAGTCAGGTAGCCTAGCGGGGCAGGCGTTCCTCGAGGTCGGCCACGACGAAGGCCATGACGGCCATGGCGGCGACGTTCATGGCCACTTCGCGCGGGTCGAGTTTGTCGACGTTGTCGGCTTCGGTGTGGTGATACCAGAAGTACTTGGTCTCATCCACATTGTGACCCATGCCGGGAACACCTAACGCCATGATCGGGCCGATGTCGGCCCCGCCGCCGGCGGGTCCGATTGAATCGGCGCCGACCCGCTTCAGCAAGGGCGACATCCGCTTGAGGATGGCCCGGGCCGCCTCCGAGCCGGTAAACCCGAACCCGGTGGGCCGGAACACTCCGCCGTCCGACTCGATGGCCAGAATGTGATTGGCCAATTCGCTCTGGTGGGCATCCCGGTACCCGGCGCCCCCGCGGCCGCCATTTTCTTCATTGGTCCAGCCCACCACCCGGATCGTCCGCCGGGGCCGAAGTCCGAGCTGTTTCATGAGCCGGATGGCTTCCCACGCAATGACCACCCCGCCGATGTCATCCATGGCCCCGGTTCCGACGTCCCAGGAGTCGGTGTGGCCGCCCATCACAATGATCTCGTCCGGCTTTTCAGACCCGCGAATTTCGCCGATCACGTTCTTGGATGGTGAATCCGGCAGGATGGCGGCGGCCATCTCCACTTTGACCACGACCTTCTCGCCCCGGTTCCTGATCCGGTGAATCATCGACGCGTCTTCCGCCGTGATGGCGAAGTGCGGGATCTTGGTGACCGCGGCGTCGTACCGCATGCCGCCGGTGTGGGGCGTCCGCATCCCGAACGGTCCCACCGAGCGAATCATGCTGGCAACCGCGCCGGCCTTGGCCGCCTCGACCGCGCCGCCGCCGCGGTACTGCACGGTGGCGCCGTAATTGGTGAACAGCACATCGAACAACACGATCTTTCCCCGGGCCTCGGCGGCTCGGGCTTTCAGGTCGTCGAAACTGGTGACGACCATGACCTCCGCCGTGATCCCGCCGGCCGGAGTGCCAATGCTCCCGCCGAGCCCGAGCATCGGGAGCTGACCGAAGCGGGGCTGCAGCATGGCCGCGCTTTCCCGGCCTCGGACCCAGCGGGGCACCATGACCGGTTCGCCCCGGACATTTTCGAGTCCATCCGCCTTCATCCGCTCGAGGATCCAGTCGTGGGCCTGTTCCAGGGCCGCCGAGCCGGAGATCCGGTGGCCGAACCGGTCGGCCAGCTCGGCGATCTTATGCCAGGCGGCGCTATCGGCGAGGGCGGCCGAGGTCAGCCGGTCGGCGACGGCCTGATAGCGGGTGACGATCGGGTCGGGTTGGGCGTCCGCCGCGATCAGGGAGAACGAGAAGAGAGCCAGGACGGCAAGGCGGATCGACGGCGACATAGGCCCGTGGTCTGGTGGTTGAGGTTCGGAAGTCTAGCGCTGCCCGCCGGGCATCTCTAGTATCCGGCACCCCGTGGAACCGAGTGTGTTGGTATGGTCACCGATCTGGCGTTGGCTCTTGCTCTCGCAATGGGACGTGGCGGTACTCCGATGGACCAACAGATCCCGATCTACCGGAACCACAACTATCGGCAGCGGGTCGACACCTTGGGGGTCGAAGCCTTCGTCCCGTCCCCGGCCGGCCGGGTATGGGAGGTGTTGCCGGCGGTGCTCACGGATCTTGGCTTGGAGATCAACTTTCGGGAGCCCACCATCAAACGGATCGGCAGCTGCTACCAGAAACCCCGGGTCCGGCTCGGGACGGAAGCGTTGTCCACGTTCGTCGACTGCGGCGACAGCCGCGGCCTCCCGAACGCCGATCGGTACGAAATGGCGCTTACCGTTCTCGTCACGGTTGTTCCGACGTCTCCGACGACGACGAAGATCTTCACCCTCTTGCTCGGCGTCGGCCTCGAATCCTCGGGTACTGCAAGCAGTAGAATCTGGGGCTTTTCCCGCGGGGTCCTCGAAGAACGAATTCGGACCAGGCTGGAGCAGCAGACCCGAACCTGACCGGTGTTTGCAGAGAGCCGGGACTCGCGCTACTCTCTAGTGCATGTCAACTTGGATACCGCCTGAAATGACCCGCTTGCTTGGTCTGGTTTGTTGGATTGCCGTGACTCATGGCGATTTCGTCGTGGCGCAGTCGGGCGCCAAGCTCGACCTCTATTGGCGGAAACTCGGGGCGGACATTGCCAAGGTCGAGAACGGGTTCGATGGCGTGATGGGCGTGGCGGTGAAGGACCTGACCGACGGCCGGACCTACCTTCTCAACGCTACCGAGCCGATGCCGACGGCCAGCATGATCAAGATTGCGGTGCTCGCGGAACTGTTCCGGCAGAACCGGCTCGACGAGCGGTATGTGGTCGACCGAAAGGATGGGCTGCCCGGCGACGACATCCTCTCCCGGCTGACCCCAGGCGTTACCTCGCTGACCCTTCGAGACGTAGCTGTGCTGATGGTGGCGGTCAGCGACAACTCCGCTACCAACGTCCTGATCGACCGGCTCTCGATGGCCGCGGTAAACCGGTTGCTCGACACCCTGGGCCTCACCACCACCCGTTTGAATCGCCGGATGTTGGATCTCGATGCCGCCCGGGCCGGCCGGGAGAACGTGGCCACGCCGCTCGAAATGGTTGGCCTTCTCGAGGCGATTCATACCGGCCGAGCGTTCCCGGTGGAACGGCTGCCGGGGTTTCTCAAAATCCTCGGCATGCACAAGCAGGGTTACCTCAATGCCTGGCTTCCCGAAGGCACGCCGATGGCCAACAAGCCGGGGTGGCTCGATGGCGTTCGGACCGATGCCGCCCTTGGCCTCCTCCCCAAGCGGCCCTATGCGGTGGCGGTCATGGCGACGTACGCCCCGATCGACCGGTCGGCCGACACGGCCATCGCGACCATCGGGAAGTTGGTTCACGAGTTCTTCGACCGGCTCGGGCGTTCGTCGCCCCTTGGCCGGCAGCTGCCATAGCGGACGTTGATGCGGCCCACGCTAGCGCCCCTGGCCGATCTGTTTCGGCTCAACACCAAGTTGTTTCGGAACACCTTGGTGGGTCTTGACGAGGTTGACGCCACCGCGCGCCCGAACGAGCACACCAACAGTGCCGCCTTTATCGGCGGCCACTTGGTCGAAACCCGCGCCTGGATGGGCCGGTTTCTTGGTCTCGACACCCAGGCGCCGTTCGGCGGCGTCCTCGAGCATGCGGCCGGCCTCGACCAACTTGCGGACCTTCCCAAACTGACGGCAATCCGGCCGGAGTGGGAGGCGCTAAGCGAAGCGGTGTCGGTCCGCCTCGAGGAGTTGACCGAGGCGCAGTTGTCCAGTCCGGGCACCCAGAAGTTTCCCGGGGTCGCGCCGACACTCTTGGGCGGCATCGGCTTTTTGTTGCAGCACGAGTCCTATCACATTGGACAGTTAGCGTATCTGCGGAAGTATCTCGGGCTCCCGCCGATGTCGTATCGGTAGCGGCCCGATCATCCTACAGGGAAAGGCAAGGATAATGGGGCGGAATCAGATCGCAGTGGCGGGACTTCTCGTGATGGCGGCGTGTGGCGGCGCCAAGACGGCCACCGCGCCGTCGGGCAATGCTAAACGGCAGGCGTTGGTGACCGAGATCGATTGGATCATCAGCGAGCCGATCGCGGCCGGCAAGGTAGCCGGTGCGTCGATTGCGATCGTCAAGGGCCGGGACACGATTGCGGTGCAGGGCTTCGGCAAGGCCAACCTCGAGCTGGATGTGCCGACCAAAGCCCATGCCACCTACGAGATCGGCTCGGTGACCAAGCAGTTTACCGGCGCGGCGATCATGCAACTGGTGGAGCAGGGCAAGATCAGCCTCGACGATGACATGTCGAAGTATTTGCCCGACTACAACGCCCAAGGCCGAAAGATCACGGTCGAACGGCTCCTTGACCACACCTCGGGAATCAAGGGCTACACCGAGATTCCCGAGTTCCGAACTCTCGGGGCGTTCAAGTATCCTCGGGACACGTTGGTCCAAATCTTCAGCAAGAAGCCGTTCGATTTCGAGCCGGGCCAAGAGCAGATCTACAACAACTCAGCGTTCTTCTTGGCCGGTCTGATCATCGAAAAGGTCAGCGGGATGTCGTACGAGGACTACGTCCAGAAGAACCTATTTGACAAAGCCGGCATGAAGGACGCCCACTACTGCAGCGAAACCAAGATCATCAAGGGCAAGGTCACCGGCTACGACGCAGACTCCGCGGGTCTGGTCCAGAAGGCGCCGATCAGCCACCAGTGGCCCTACGCGGCCGGCTCCCTCTGCTCCTCGGCGATCGACCTGGTGGCGTGGAACGAGGCGCTGCACCAAAAGGGCACGATTCTCGGTGCGGCGGCCTATCAGGAGTTCATTACTCCCGAGACCCTCACCGACGGCTCGGTGCTCGGATACACCAAAGGCATTGCGATCACTCCGCGGATTGGCCGCAAGGCCCTGCACCACGGTGGCGGAATCCCCGGATTCCTGTCATCGAACAACTATTTCCCCGACGATTCCTTGAGCGTCGTCGTGCTCTTCAACGGCAGCGGGGCCAGCCCGGACGAATACGCCATGAAGATCGCAGAGTTGGTACTGGGCAAGCTGGCCGATCAGGCCAAGCCGATGGACGGCGATGCAGCCCGGTTTGCCGCCGTCTATGTCGGGCGCGGGCGGGGCCGGCCGATGGAGATGACCATCGCGGTGGCCGACGGCAAAGTGACGGCCAAGACGCCGTTCGGTGGAAAGCCCGCCACCCTGACCTACATCGGCAACAACAGGTTCCTGATGGGGGAGGCCCACGTGATCTTCAGCGAGCAGGGCGGGAAGATCGCCACGCTCCGGATCGACTCGGGCTTTGGCAACAACGTTTTGAACCGGAAGTAGCGGCGCGATGCGATCTTTCGGTGCGCTCTTCGTCGCCGGCGTGTTGCTTGCGCCGGCGGTTCTTCCGGCCCAAACCCGCTCCCGGGCCGACATGGTCCGGGCCATCGATTCGTTGGCCTTGGCCCCGATCCAGCGGGGCCAGATCGCCGGGATCTCGGTGGCGGTGGTCAAAGGCCGGGACACGATCCTGATCAAGGGCTACGGCAGCGCCGATGTGGAGCTCGAGGTGCCGACGCCGGCCAACGCGGTCTACGAAATCGGCTCGGTCACCAAGCAGTTCACCACCGCCGCGTTGCTTCAGTTGGTGGAGCAGGGCAAGCTGGCGCTCGATGACGACATTACCAAGTACTTGCCGAACTATCCGTCCCGCGGCAATGCCATTTCGATTCGCCGGATCCTCGATCACACCTCGGGAATCAGGAGCTACACCGAAATTGCCGAAGCCCGTGGGGCAATGAAGAACCCGATTAGTAAGGATTCGCTGACGGCGCTGTTCGGCGGCAAAGGCTTTGATTTCGCGCCAGGGACGAATTTGGTCTACAACAACTCGGCGTTCTTCCTCGCCGGTCTGATTGTCGAGAAAGTGAGCGGCCAGTCGTACGCTGACTACGTCCAGGCCCACATCTTCGATCGGTTGGGGATGTCGAACTCGAAGTACTGCAGTGAGTCGGCCCTGATGAAGCGCAAGGTGCATGGCTACGGCTTTGCCGGGTCGGGATTGGTCAAGGCGTTCCAGCAGGACCATAGTTGGCCCTATGCCGCCGGGTCGCTCTGCTCGACGGCCGGCGATCTGATCACCTGGCTCAGGGCCCTCCACACCACCGACAAAGTGATCAGCCGGTCCTCGTACCAGGAGATGATCACGCCGGGAACCCTGAACGACGGGTATCGGGTCCGCTACGCCAAGGGCATCGTGGCTGGCGAAGAGGACGGCCGCCGGATGATCTCCCATGGCGGCGGTATCAGCGGGTTCGTCTCGGAAACCCGGTACTACCCGGATGAGGATCTCTATGTCGTGGTGCTGATCAACACGGGCGGACCAGTGAGCGCACCGGATGGCGCCAAGGGTATTGCCCAGATCGTGTTAGGCCCAGGCAAGGGGCTCAAAGGTCAGCCCTTCGCGGGCGACCTCAACCAGATCGCCGGCAAATATCGCGGCGTGGGCCGGGGGTCTCCGATGGAGCTCACGTTGGCGGTCGATAGTGGTGTTCTCAAAGCTCGGCAGGTGAACCAAACCGCGGGCCGAGCCCTGACCTACATCGGAAACGACACCTTCCAGGGGCCCGGGTCTGACCGCTACTCGATCATCCGTGACGGCGGAAAGGTCGCCGCGATTCGGGTGGATCTCGTGTCGGTCGTGTCGATGACCCGGCGAGTCGAATGACCCGCCGGCTGATGGCCGGAGTGATGGCGGTCGTCGTCCCGGCCTTGTTGTTCGCGCAGGGCCGGAATCCGGACGGGAGCTTGGTTCAGCCCGACGTGGCTCTGACCAACGCCAACGTCGTCGATGTGCGGTCCGGGGCCATTCGGCGCGCGGTCACGGTCCTGGTCAGAGCGGGCCGGATTGTGACGGTGGGCGCCGTCGACATCGGGGCTGGGATGACGGTCGTCGATCTGCGGGGCAAGTACGTGGTGCCCGGCTTGATGGATGCTCACACCCATCTCGACAACCTGGCCGCGGCCCGGCGGGCCCTCGAGACCGGGGTCACCACCGTTCGAAGCGCCAGTGTTGGATCGTTCCGGGACGTGGCGCTCCGAGAGATGTCGAAGGCCGGGTTCATTGCCGGCCCCGACGTGCTGGCGGCCGGCCTGTTCGTGTCGCCCAATCTCGAAGACGCGATCCTGTCCGACCCGTCGTTAGGTAATCTGATCGTCGGGGTCACGACCACTGACCGGCTCCGCCAGTTGGTCCGGGCCAACCTGGCCCATGGGGTCGACGTGATCAAAACTCGGGGTACCGAACGGGCCGGCCGGCCCGAGACCGACCCGCGCCAACAGACCTACACCGAGGCCGAGTTGCGCGCCGTCGTGGATGAAGCGGCAACGAAGAACGTCCCGGTGTTGGCCCATGCCCATGGCGATGAAGGGGCGTACGCCGCGGTGAAGGCGGGGGTCCGGAGTATCGAACACGGGACCTACCTGTCCGATTCGACGTTGGCGTTAATGAAGGCCCGGGGCACCTATCTCGTCGCCACGTATTCAACTCTGGTGGACTTGGTGGAACCCGGGGGCGACTACGACGATCCGGTGACCAAGGCCCGCGGCATGTACATGATGCCGCGGATGGAAGAGACCTTCAAGAAGGCCCACGGGCTCGGCATCAAGATGGTGACCGGCGCCGATGTCAGCTACACGCCGCTGAGCATCACCCGGGTGTCCCACGAGGTGACCAATTTCGTGAAGCTGGGCATGACGCCGCTCGAAGCGCTTCGGTCGGCGACGATCACGGCGGCCGAGCTGTTCCGAATCGAGAAGAAGACCGGGGCCATCGAGCCGGGGCTCGAGGCCGACCTGATCGTGGTCGAGGACAATCCGCTCGAGGTGGTGAGGACGTTGCAGGACGTGTTGTTCGTGATGAGCAACGGCCGGATTGCGGTCGACCGGCTTCGCTTTGGCAAAACCTGATCAGAGCGTTGGACGGAAGGACAGGCCCAGCGAGCGGCGTTCGCAACCTCGACCTCGGTATCTTAGGGCCGTATCCACCGCCAAGTCCAAGGAGCCACCGATGCGCCTTGCCGCCACTTTGCTCATGACCGTGATGGTTGCCGGGTCCCCCCTCGCGGGGCAAACCCGCCAGCTGGCGACATTGGCACCGACGCCGAGCGCCAGAGTGAGGCCGGTGGCCAGGGCAAACCCGGGCTCCCGGATCAGGCGCCGAATTGCGTGACGAACATCGCTGGCAAACATCTGGAAAGGCTCCCGGGGTTTCAGGGTGGTGGGGGGCGCGGGACGGGACCGATCGAACGCCGCCAGTCGCCAGCAGTCGAGCACGAGCCAGGCCACGGCCAGCCGATATCTGAACCGGAGCAGCACGGCCTGGCGGCGGTTGGTGGCCCGGGCCAGGCCGGACACGTGGTCGATCCACAGATCGCGCCAGGCCGGCTCGAACCAAGCGGCCGCCCGTCTGGTCACCAGGTGAAACGGCATGGTTGGCTCGTTAGGCATTGGACCACCGCCTCGAGCCGGCGGCCGCGACCGCCTCATGAAAGGCCCGGGTCTGTTCCCAGGCCCGGGTGCCGGCCGGGGTGATCCGGTACCGGCGTTCGGTGACCGCCTGGTCGCCGACCCGGATCTGTTCGTACCACCCTTCGATCAGATGATCCCGTTCGAGGCGGGCCAACATCTAATAGAACGCGGCCGCCGATCGCCGGACGCCGAAATAGCCGGCCTCGTCGCGAATTTCACGGCCGGGGCGTTCCCGGAGCCGGAGGAGTCCGAGGGCGAGGTACTGGAGATGGGAAACTTTGGGGAGCCGAGGCGGTCGATCCGACATAATGCGACCTTTTTTACGATTCTACGCCAGACGGAACAATCCCCGAGAAGGTTTCAGCGTCCGTCCCGATTTGTACGCCGCGTCGCCGGAGATTTCCTGACTCAAGATCCGAGTCTTGACCGGATCGAGCAGCGCCAGACTTTGGGCGGACACCTGGGTAGTGGCCGCGATCAAGAACAAGAACGATGGGACGAGGTGCATGGACTGTCGGGATGGGGGCGCCTCCAGTAAGCATCGGGCAGGCTCTCGCTGTAATGGCGGTCACCGATCAGTCTGCCAGGGAGAATTGATCGGGGTTGTTGGGCTCGCTGAAGCACCGTATGCTCGGGAAAAGAAACCACCGTCCGGAGTCCTTATATGCGAATCGACAAATTCTTGTTGGTCGGGCTTATCCTTGCGTTCGGTGGGCCGCTGCTCGAGCTCTCGGCTCAAGAACCCAAGCGCTGGAGCGTCGAGACCCCGACCGGCCCTACCCGGCCGCTCGCCTTCGACGCAACGGAAGGCACTTGGATGAGCCTTGCGGTCTCGCCCGACGGACGTTTCATGGCCTTCGATCTCCTCGGGAGTATTTACGAGATTCCAATCGTCGGCGGGACCGCGCGGCGCTTGACCGAGGGCCGGTCCTGGAACCTGTTCCCTCGCTACAGTCCCGACGGCCGACTGATTGCTTTCTCCTCCGATCGCTCCGGGAGTCACAACATCTGGGTCATGGATCGCCAGGGCGCCGGACTCCGCAACGTCGCCCCATCCGTCGAGAACATCTATAAGCCGAGTTGGTCGCCGGATGGCCGCCGGATCTTTGCGGGGACCGCGGGTGATGGGGTTCCGAACCAACTGGTCGCATTTACGCTGGCGGGTGGCCGGCAAACGCTGCTCCAAAACAGCGGGTCAGTCAACGGGGCCGGATCCGAACCGTTGGGTGCTGGTCTCATCTTTGAACGGAGTGTCCGGCCCGTCTATCCCTTTGGCTTCAACCCCTACGTGACCCCGCTGGGCGGCGTCCGGATCGACCGGTACGACCAAGCCACCGCCGAGGTCACGACCGTGGTTGAACGGCCCGGTGGTGCCTTCGCGGCAGCGCTCTCGCCGAATGGACGGATGCTGGCGTATATCAACCGGGATATCGACGACGTCCGCTTGATCGTCCACGACCTGGTCACCCGTGCTGAGCGAGTTCTCCTCCGGCGGCTCGACCGGGATCGCCAGGACAGCGGGTCGGACTACGGTCCGTATCCGACGATGGCCTGGCACCCCGATGGTAGCCAGCTCTTCCTTGGCCGAGGCGGGAAGCTCATCGCGATCGAGGTGGCGACCACAAAGGTGACTGAGATTCCGTTCCGCGCCCCCGTCGAGCGCCAGATGTCGGAGACGATCCGGTTCAAGGCCGATGAACCCAGCGGTCGGACCACCACCCGCACCCACCGCTTCGGGAGCCGGACCTCCCAAGGCATCCTCTTCGAAGCCCTCGGCGACCTCTGGCTCGAGGACGCCGCCGGGGTCCGTCGCAACCTGACTCAATCTGATGCCCACGAGACGAGCCCGGTCCTCGATCCCAAAACCGGGGCGCTCTACTACGCCTCGTGGACCGACGACAGCCTCGGCGCGATCTACCGGTCGGCAACCCTCGGCGGCTCTACCGAACGCCTCACGTCGATACCGGCCCAGTATGGGAGCCTTGCCGTGTCGCCCGATGGAGTGACCCTCGCCTACGTTCGGGGTGCGGGCGGGGTCGAGCGCGGTCTCTGGCTCTCGAACGAAACCGATTTCGAACTGATCGTTCGCGCCCCGACCGGCGTCGAGCGGCGGGTGGCCGGGATTTCGGGCCAGCCGCTCGAGTATGCCAACATCGCGGGCAAGATTCCGCCCAGCGTCCAGTTCGGGCCGACCGGTCAGACGCTCTACTTCACCGAATTTGAGCGCGATACCCTGGTGCTCAAGCGAATCGGCGTCAACGGTGCCGGCGAGACCGTGCTGTTCCGGTTTCCGAATGCCGTCGCGGCGGTGCCGTCGCCGGATCTCACTTGGATTGCGGTGCGGGAGTATCAGCGCAGCTTCATCACGCCCTTTGCCGACGCCGGCCAGCCGGTCTCGGTCTCTCTGTTCGACAAGACCGGCTTCTCAGTCCGGGTCGATCCGGAGGACGGCGGCTACCTCACCTGGTCCCCGGACGGCCGGACCCTCGGCTGGACTCGCGGCACCGGCTTCTACGAAAAGGACGTCGACCGGATCGAGGCCGAGGCGAGGAGCCCGGTAATCGTGCCCGTGGGTGGGTCGTGGACCGGTCCCCGGGTGCCCGGATCGACGGCACGCCGGACCGAGACGGCCATCGAGTTCGCGATCGACGCGCCGAGCGGCGCGGTGGCGCTGACCGGGGTTCGGTTGGTCACCATGAATCCGAAGCGCGAGGTCCTCGAAGGCGCCACGATCCTGATCCAGGGCAGCCGGATTGCCGCGATCGGGAAGCGGGTGGCCATTCCGGCCGGGGCCAAGGTCTTTGACCTCGGTGGCCGGACCGTCATTCCCGGGTTGGTGGATGCTCATGCCCATCCCCACATCGAACATTCGTCGCTGCACGTCATCGAACAGCGGCCGACCTATCTCTCGGGTCCGCTCGCCTATGGCGTCACCACCGTCTTCGAGATTTACGGCAACGAGTATCGCGACGGCTGGATCAGCGACATGCTCCGCGCCGGCAAGATGACCGGGCCCCGGTTCTTCACGACCGGCTCGGTCATCTACGGCCAGCGCCGCGGCAGCCGGCTTCGGATGTACCGGCCGATTGAAACGCTCGACGACGCCCGCGAGCAGCTCCGTTGGAACAAGGATCATGGAGCCACCGCGGTGAAAGACTATGCCCAGGACACTCGCCTTCGCCGCCATCTCGTCATCACGGCCGCGCGCGAGTTGGGTTTGAACGTGGTGTCCGAGTCGAGCTCCGATCCGCAAATGAACTTCACCCAGTTGATGGATGGCGTGACGGGGATCGAGCACTCGATGGGGCTGGCGCCGTTCTACGACGATGTGATTCGCTACTGGGGCGGGACCTCAGCGGGAATGACACCCACCCTGCTCGTCGTCTACAACGGCAAGATGGGCGAGGGCTGGTATCACCAAGGGAGAAAACTTTGGGAAGACGCCAAGCTCACCCGGTTCATTGCACCCGAACAGCTGATGCGGATCCGGAATCCAACCCATCTCTGGCCGGAAGACATGTTCGCGTGGACGATGGCGGCTGAGATCAGGAAACTCTTCGCGGCCGGAACCTCACTCCAAATGGGGGCCCACGGCCAGATGTTCGGGCTCGACGCGCACTGGGAAATGGACCTGATGGCCAAGGGCGGATTTACGCCGGCCCAGGTGCTCGAGATCGCCACGATCCGAGGGGCGGCGTATCACGGCCTCGATGGTCAGATTGGGTCCCTCGAGGTCGGCAAGCTGGCCGATCTCGTGGTCCTCGACGCGAACCCGTTGGTCGACATTGGGAACGCCCAGAAGATCCGCTACGTGATGAAGAACGGAATTCTCTATGCCGGTACCGATGCCGCGCGGGTCTGGCCCGGACCCCGGCCGGCCGGCAAGCCGTACTTCCTCGGGAGGCAATGAGGGTTCTCGCAACCCGGTCTCCGTCGCCTCGCCCCGTCAGGGCGCGGTCCAGGTCGTTGGATGGAGTTGTCCGGTCGGCCCGGAGTACGCCCGCTCGCCCCGGGCGGTCTCGATCCCGAGAACCCCGGGTTGGGTGGCCGCGAGACTGGCCATACGCTCGGCCATCGCAGCGTACCCGTTGTTGCCGGGGGTTCGGCGAGAGGCGAAGATTACGGCGTAGTAGTGGGGCGGGATGTTTGGGGCAAAGGCCGGATCGGTCATTCTGCGCTCGGTCCCGGTTTCTTCTGGGCCGAACCCATCCACTCCGCAATGACGTGGGGCTCGGAGGAGCCTTCGACCTCGATGGTCACCGCGAACCTGAGAACCGCGCGCGATCCCCGATCCTCGACCGCCATCAGCCGCCGGCGGGCCCGGATCGGCTTGCCGACCGGGACCGGCCGAATGAACCGAATCTTGTCGAACCCGTAGTTGAGCACATACTCGACACCGTCGAGCGGTTCGTCAGCTGGATGCCGGGTGAACCAGGTCAGATTTGCAAGCAGGAGGAAGCCCTGCACGATAGTGCCACCGAACGGCGTATTGGCTTTCGACCACGCGACATCGTCGTGAAACGGGTCCGCATCGCCGGTGAGGGCCGAGTAGGTGTCGACCATCTCTTGGGTAATGACCCGCCAATCGGACAGGACCTCCCGGCCGATGTCTTGTTTCAGTTGCTGCAGGGTTGCCACGGGTACGCCCTCCTCGGAGCTTGAGGTCAAGATAGCGTTGGATCAGGAGAGCGGCCACCGTCCTGGCACGAAACCAGCCGGGCCCTCGTAGGGTGCTCAGGCTCGAACCCAATCCATCCATTGTCAGCGAGATCTGGATGACAGAGACGTTAGGCGCTCGATCGACGCCGTTGTGGCCGCGGCGGGACCTCCTCACACTGGCCCTTGGCGCCGCGGCCGTGCCGCCATGACTTGGCTGTCAGGCGCCGGTCGAGCCGGTGCCGGTCGAATCGCACCTGACCGCCCGGCCCGCGCTCCCGACCATCGAACCCACTCGCGGGGTCACGCCCCTCGGCCTCGCCCCCTGGCGGGACGGGACCCTCTATGTCCCCGCGAGTTACGACCCTGCCGTCCCGGCGCCGTTGTTCGTGGCCTTCCATGGGGCCGGTGGATCGAGCGCCGAGTGGGCGGCCTATCGGGTGCGGGCCGAGCAACGGAAGATGATCCTGTTGGCCCCCGATTCCCGGAGCGGAACCCGGGATCTCTTGTTGCGCCAGGTCGGGCCCGATGTGGTGTTTCTCAACTGAGCCCTTGGCCACACCTTTGCCCGGTGCCGGATCGATCCGGCCAAGATTTGCCTTGACGGGTTTTCGGACGAGGCCTCCTATGCGCTGACGTTAGGCGTGTCGAACGGTGATTTGTTCACGAACTTGATCGGCTATTCGCCGGGTTTGTTGACGTTCATCGACGGCCGGATCGGCCGGCCCCGGGTGTTCGTGTCGCACGGCACCGCCGATCCCATCCTGCCGGTGACGACGACCCGCGATGTCATCGTGCCAGTGCTTCGGGGCACCGGCTACGATACGACGTACCGCGAGTTCAGCGGGGTTCACGAGGTGCCGGCCGCCATTTCCGACGCTGCGCTCGACTGGTTCCTCGCCTGACCCGAGCGTATTATCCAGCGTGACTTCATCTCCCGACGCCAACGCCATGACGCCAACCAAGGCCGCCCGTGGCGTGGCTCTGGTCACGCTAGCGGTCTTGGCGGCTTGCGGCGGGCCGGTGCGTTCCTCGGCTCCCGCCCCGTTGGTCCGGCCGGCTCCCGCGGTCTCGGCGGCCGATATTGAGTTCATGTCCGGCATGATTCCCCACCACGCTCAGGCCGTCAAGATCGCCGGCTGGACCGTGAGCCACGGAGCCCGTTCTGACATCCGGATTTTGGCTGAGCGGATCATCGTGGCCCAACGCGACGAAATCGCGCTGATGCAGGCCTGGCTCCGGGATCGCGGGCAACCGGTCCCGGCGGCCGATGCCACCCACCACCGGATGATCATGGACGGCGCCGCTCACGACATGTTGATGCCGGGGATGCTGACCGACGAGGAGCTTGCGGCGCTCGATCAGGCCCGCGGCTCGGCCTATGACCGGTTGTTTCTGACCCACATGATCAAGCATCACGAAGGCGCGATCACCATGGTCGACCGCCTCTTTGCCGCAGACGGCGCCGGCCAGGACGAAGTGGTGTTCCGATTCGGATCCGATGTTCACGCCGACCAGGGTACCGAAATCGAGCGAATGCAGTCGATGCTGGCAACAATTCCCAAGTGACGGAGCCCCGCCTATGAACCGCGTGTCTGTTCCATCCCTGGTGCTGATCGGGGCGCTCTCGCTCGCCGCCTGTTCTCAATCCACCTCCGGTTCGGGTACCACGCCGGTTCCCGTGGCCGGCCTTTCGACCGTGGCGCCGAGCCCCGATCCCCGGGTTGGTTTGAGTGCTGGAAAAGCCACCGCCGGCGTGGCCGCTTGGAACATGCGCTTGGTGTCGAACACGCCCTCGCCTGCGCTGTTCCAGGGGGTCAGCAACTCGGACCTCGCGTTTCGGGGTACCCACGTGTTCCAGGGCAACTACAACGGGTTCGTCGTGTGGGACATGGCCAATCCGAAGAAGCCCACCCTCACCAAGCCGTATCTCTGCCCGGCGTCGCAGAGTGACGTGTCGGTGTACGGCAATCTCTTGTTCGTGTCCGGCGAGGGCCTGACCGGCCGGCTCGACTGCGGGCCCCAAGGAGTGCAGGACGCGGTGAGCCACGACCGGCTCCGCGGGATCCGGATCTTCGATGCCACCGACGTCACCAACCCGAAATACATCGCCAACGTCCAGACCTGTCGCGGGTCCCACACCCACACTGTGGTCGAGGATCCGAACGACAAAGCCAACGTCTATATCTATGTCTCCGGCTCATCCGGTGTTCGTCCGAACGACGAGCTCCCAGGCTGCTCGGGCCTGATGCCGGAGGACGACCCGAACTCCGCGCTGTTCCGAATCGAAGTCATCAAGGTGCCGCTCGCCGCACCCGAGCAAGCCCGGATCGTCAGTTCGCCCCGGATCTTCCAGGACCTCGCCCCGGTGGCGCGTCACGCCGAGCCGGCCGACTCGGCCGACCTGACCCGCGCGGCGGCCCGCCCGCCTCGTCCAGCCCGCCCCGGTGCCGGTCGCGGCCCGACCCAGTGCCACGACATCACCGTCTATCCCGCCATCGGCCTCGCCGCCGGTGCGTGCGGCGGCTACGGTCTCCTGCTCGACATCAGTGACGTCGCCAATCCAATCCGGATCGGTGCGGCGGCCGATTCGAATTTTTCGTTCTGGCATTCCGCGACGTTCAGCAACGACGGGTCGAAGATCCTGTTTACCGATGAATGGGGCGGGGGATCGGCGCCCCGCTGCCGGGTGACCGACAAGTACGAGTGGGGCGCCAACGCGCTCTTCACGCTGGTCAACCGGCAGATGCAATTCAAGAGCTACTACAAGATGCCGGCCGCGCAGACCTCGGTTGAGAACTGTGTGGCGCACAACGGCTCGTTGATCCCGATTCCCGGACGCGATGTCATGGTCCAAGCCTGGTATCAGGGCGGGATTTCGATCTTCGACTGGACCGATGTCTCCAAGCCAACCGAGATCGCCTACTACGACCGGGGCCCGGTGGACTCGACCCGGCTGGCCAATGGCGGTTCGTGGTCGGTGTATTGGTACAACGGTTACATGGTGAGTTCGGAGATTGCCCGGGGCCTCGACATCTTCGAGCTGGTGCCGAGCGGCCACCTGTCGCAGAACGAAATCGATGCGGCCAAGTCGGTCCGGTTCGACTACCTGAATGCGCAGGGGCAGCCGAAGCTGGTGTGGCCGGCCACGTTCTCGCTGGTCCTGGCGTACCTGGACCAACTCGAGCGAGTCAACGGACTGGCCGCCGACAAGATTGGATCAGCGCGGGCCGAACTGGCTCGGGCCGAGAATCTCTCCGGCCAATCCCGGCGGGATGCGTTGAGTCAGTTGTCGACCCGGCTCCACGGCGATGCCCGGGGCGCCGCGGCGGAACCCAAGGCCCACACGCTGGCCTCGGCGGTTGGGGAGCTGGCCAAGCGCTAGACCGCCTAACGGGGGATCGGCCCGGCCGTGGTGACCTGATAGTTGCCGTCGGGATCGACCGTGACCGTGACCGTGCCGTCGGTGTCGGTGCGGTAGACCGCCCGGCGGTGCAGCTGGTAGTACCGCATCGCGGCCGGGTCGGGATGGCCGTAGCCGTTCGTGGCGCCGACGCTGATCACCACCACCTCGGGCTTGGTGCGGTCAATCCACCCCGGCGTCACGCCGTTCCGGGCACCGTGATGGGCGGCCTTGAGGACATCCACGTCAGGAATAATCCCGGCTTCCATCCAGGCGTTCAGCGCCTCGACTTCGCTATCGCCGGTGAGCAGAGCGCGGAAACTGCCGCGCTCAACCAAAACGCCCAAGCTGCTGTTGTTCTCGGATGCCCCGGTCAGCGCCGACGGGAAGACGGTAATCCGGACATCGCCAAGCATGATCGGATCCCACGGGAGGGGCGGGCTTTGGATGCCCCGCCGGGCCAGCCACTCTTCCACCGATCGGGCATTGTTGTTGGCGGACGGGCGGTGATTGAAGAAGTATTGGCCGACCGGAAGACTCGAAAGTACCGCGTCCATGCCGCCGATATGGTCGGCGTGGTTGTGGCTTCCGATCGCGGCCACCAACGAGTCGACCCCCTGCTCGGCCAGGACCAGTACGATGTCGTCGCCCCGACTCGCGTCAACCAACACCGCGCGCCGGCCCAGTTGAATCAAGATCGCGTCGGCCTGGCCCACATCGAGGAACTTGAGTTCGAGGGCCTGCGCCGCCGCGACGGAGGCGGCCAGCAGCCAGACCAGAACCGCTAGCGCCCCGCGGAAGAACCTCACCCGGACTTCTTAGTGCCGGACAACCGGCTCCAACCGGACCACCGAGGACGGCTTGCTCTCCCCGTCGATGGCGAGATAGATGAACCCGTCGACTCCTTGCCGGACGTCCCGAATCCGGCCCTGCCGGCGGAAAAGAATCTCGGTCAACTCGGCCTTCTGCCCGTTAATTGTCAGGCGGTCGAGTCGGTCGCCGCTCAAGCCACCGACCAACGCGCTGCCTTTCCAATTTGGGAACTGATCGCCGGTGTAGAACAGGAGGCCCGAGATCCCGATCGACGGAACCCAGATGTTGGCGGGCTGTTCCATGCCGGTTTTGTGGGTGCCGCTGTGGATGGCGTTGCCGCTCCCATAATTCACCCCGTAGCCGATGACCGGCCAGCCGTAGTTCAGGCCCTTCCGGATGTTGTTCAGCTCATCGCCGCCCTGCGGTCCGTGCTCCACGGCCCAGACTTCGCCGGTCTCGGGATGCACAGCCAAACCCTGCGAGTTCCGATGGCCGTAGCTCCAGCTTTCGGGCCGGGCGCCTTCTTTCCCAACGAAGGGATTGTCGGCCGGCACTTTCCCGTCGGCCTGAAGCCGAATGATCTTGCCCTGGTGGTTCGACAGATCCTGGGCCGGATGGGCCGTCAGATCGCCGATGGACGGTACCATTCGGTCACCGACGGTGATGAACAAGAACCCGCTCTTGTCGAACGCGAGCCGAGATCCGAAGTGACCCGGCGCGCCCTTGGTGACCGCGACGAAGATGTCTTCCACTCCCGTGAGGCGGTCGCTCTCGAACCGGCCGCGCGCCACAGCTGTGGTCGCGGCGCCGCTATCGCCCGAGGGCTTCGAATAGCTCAGGTACACCAGCCGGTTTGAGGCGAAGTTCGGATGGAGCACGACGTCGAGGAGGCCGCCCTGGCCCCGCATCACCACCGGAGGAACGCCCGGAACCGGCGCCTCGATGAGCTTGCCCTTCCGGATGATCCGAAGCCGGCCGGGCCGTTCGGTTACCAGGATATCTCCCCCCGGAAGAAACGCCATGGACCAGGGATTCATCAGCCCTTCCGCCACCGGCACAATCCGGAAATCGTGCTGGGCGGAACGGTAGACGGTGGCCTGGCCGAGCGCCGGGCTGGACAACACCGCGGCCAACGCCGCGGACCACAGTGCGATGCGAATCATTGCCAACTCCTTGAGGACCGCCGGAACGTAGTGTGACGGCCGGCCGGTGTCATCCCCTGCCGGGGCTTGCCGGATCTTCGCCGAGGACCAAAGTTCCAGGGGCCCCACTCCATCACCTGCGAGGTTCCCCATGGGTATCGCGTCCCGCCGCACCTTCCTGGAGCAACTGGTCGGAGCCTCGGCGGTGGTTGCTCTCCGGCCCACGGTCAGTCCGGCCATGCCGGTTCCGCCGGTCCGGTTGGATGAGTCTTATTGGATCGACCTCAAGCGCCAATTCACGTTTCCTGACCAGCAGATTCCGATGAACTCGGCCAACATGTCGCCGGGGCCCCGAACGGTGGTCGAGGCGGTGACCCGGGCCACTCGCGAGGTCGATGCCGATGTGTCCTATCAGAACCGGGCCCAGTTCGACAAAATCCGGGAAACGACTCGCGAGCGGACCGCGCAGCTGCTCGGCGTGACGGCCGACGAGATTGCCCTGGTTCGCAACGCCTCGGAAGCGAACAACATCGTGGTGGCCGGCCTCGAACTCCGGGCGAGCGACGAGGTGGTCCTGGTCGACCAAAACCATCCGACCAACAATGTGGCGTGGGATGTCCGGGCCGCCCGGTTCGGGTTCACGGTGAAGCGAGTGAGCTTTCCGACCCCGCCCGGGTCCGTCGCCGAGGTCATCGAGACGATGACCGCCGCGCTCACCGAGCGGACCCGGGTCCTCGCCTTCACCGATGTCTCAGCCAACACCGGGCTTCTGATGCCCACGGCGGAAATCTGTCGCGCTGCCCGGGCCCGGGGGATTTACGTCCATGTCGACGGCGCCCAGACGTTCGGGGCGCTCCGGCGGAATCTCCGAGAGCTTGGTTGCGATTCGTACACGGCGAGCGGCCAAAAATGGATCCTCGGGCCTCGGGAAATCGGGATTCTCTACCTGCGGGCCGAACGGATCGGGGCCCTCTGGCCCAGTGTGATCGGGGTGGGGTGGGGCGCCACCGCGACCACCGTGACCCGGGGCGCCAGGAAATTCGAAACCATGGGCCAACGCAACGATGCGACCGTGGCGGGCCTCGCGGCGGCGCTCGATCTCCACGAGCAGGTCGGCCCCGCGCGGGTCGAGGCGAGAATCCGGGACCTCGGGAGCCGACTGTACGACGGGTTGCGCGGGAACGGTTTCGAACTCGTCACGCCCCAGCCGGCGGCACTCCGTCACGGGGTCATCATCGCCAAGGCCGATGATCCAACAGCGCGGCGCTGGCACCAACGGCTCTATGCTGGCCATCACGTGATCGGCTCGCCGACCGGGGGATTGCGCCTGAGTCCCAATCTTTGCAATACCCTCGCCGACATCGACCGGGCGGTGCAATCGTTGGTGGCCGTCCGAAAGGAACCAGGGTAGGCGGGCGCGAAGATTGCTTTCGATGGCGGTGAGAACCGTACCCCATTTAAGGAGAATCCGATGGCTACGTTAGGTTCCGTTCTGCTGGCGCTCGGCACCGTGATTGTCCTCGGCTAGGATCCAGTCGAGAAGAAAGTCCTCGCGCTGCCCCACGTCCTCGACGCCGTCGGGAAGGCGATCGACCAACCAGCGCCTGCCGGACTCACCGTCGCGGACCAAAAGGCCTACGCCACCCAGACTGATAGCGGGCCTCCCAAGAGAACCCCTAGGACAATATTGTGACGCTTCATCGCATCAACGACGCCCGCGACGCCCGCTTCGTCGGTGGTGAAGGCCGACGGGCGGTGGTCACACGGTCGGCGATCGTTCAGGCAAGGAAGCGGGGCCGGGCTGCCGTCGGGGTGACGCTGGAGGCCAAAGGAGTGAACGTGCACGTCGATGATCGGAGGCTTCCGCTGCGCGTGCACCGGGCTCGGCCACAGCAAGAGTAGAATACCGATTGTGCGCCATTGTCCGTACATTTGCACCCCTTAGTGAGACCGGCAGCAGGCTAACCGGAAGCGGCTTTCGGCGTCGGCCGCGATTCAAGTATAGTTCCCTCCGCTCGGCAACCTGATGTTTCCGAACGGACCAGCCCCTATCGGCCCGCCCGAGGCTTCAAGTAGCTTCTGAAGACCCCGGCATGGCTCCCCAGTGACGCGACCCCCCCTCCGCATCGCCGTGCGCAGCCTGATGCGCGCGCCCGGCTTCGCCGTGACCGCCATTCTCACCCTAGCCCTCGGCATCGGTCTCTCGACCGCGGTCTTCACCGTCGCCGCCGCCATCCTGATTCGCCGCCTTCCCATGGGCGACCAAGACCGCCTCGTCGTCCTCTGGAGTGAAACCCGCGAGCACACCGCCAACTGGCCGTTCGCCATCGACGATGTCCGGGAGATTACCCGGCGCCGAGGCGCGATCGAGCAGGCCGGTTTCGTCGGGTACTACGGCTCCGCCCCCGAGACGATCCGAGACGGCGACCAGGTCTACCGGCTCCGCCGTTCTCTGGTGTCCGGCAACTTCTTCGACGTGCTCCAAACCTGGCCAGTGCTCGGCCGCGGCCTGCGGGCCGAGGATGACCTCCCCGGCGCGGCACTCGTCGCGGTCTTGAGCCACCGCGCTTGGCGCCAACGGTTCGGCGGCGACCCGGCCATCGTCGGCCGGCAGCTCCTGATCCACGACACCGGCCGAGCCTACCGAATCGTCGGCGTCATGCCCCAAGGACTCGACTATCCGGAGGCCACCGATTTCTGGGCGCCCCTCGTGGCCACCAGCACCGGAACGGCGGACTCACTCAACCTGGTCTCGCTTCATCTGGTCGGCCGGCTTCGCGCCGGCGCGTCGAGGCCGGACGCCGAAGCGGAACTGACGAGCTATCTCCAACGACCCGAGGCGCCGGCATGGTCGCGGGAATTTCGGGGCGCGGGACAAGACCTTCCGTCCCTGATCCTCGGCCACACCAAACCGGCCGTGCTGATCTTCGCGGCCGCGGCCGTTCTGCTGCTGCTCCTCACCTGCATCAACGTGGCCAACCTCCTCCTCGTCCGCGGGCTCGGCCGGAGCCGGGAGTTCGCGGTTCGATCGGCGCTCGGCGCGGGCCGGCGCCGCCTGGTCGCCGAGCTGCTGTTGGAGAGCGTCCTGCTCGCGCTGGCCGGCGGAGCTCTCGGCGTCGGCCTCGCCCTCGCGGCCGTGCGGGGTTTCGTCGCCGTTGCGCCCGGCGACATCCCCCGCCTCGACGAAATCCGCCTGAACGGCTGGGCCATCCTGGCTGCGATCGGCATTACGACCGCGGCCACGATGCTGTTCGCCCTGGCCCCGGCCTTCGCGACATCGCGGGTCACCCTGCCAGACGTGCTTCGGGCCGGCGCCCGCCAAAGCGGGGGAGGCCGGCGGGTCCGGATCGTGACGGAAGGGCTGGTCGCCGCCCAGATCGCGCTCGCGGTCATGGTCCTGGTCGCCGCCGGACTGATCGGGAAGAGCCTGCTGAAGTTGGAGCGGGTCGATCTCGCCTTCGAGCCGACCCGGGTCCTGATCGGTGAACTGGCGCTTCCTGTGGTGGCGACCGATGGCGTTGCCAAACAGCTCGCCCTCCTCGACGGCGTGCTGGCCCGGGTGGCGGCGGTTCCGGGGGTGGAAGCCGTGTCGCCGGCGCTCACGGTTCCATTCGCCCCGACCGGATTCGGGATCGCCGGATTCCTCGCCAAGCCCGGTCAGACGAAAGACGAGTCGGCCAAGAACCCATTGCTCAACATGGAAGTCATCGCCCCGAACTACTTCACCACCCTCGGCATTCCGGTCCTCCGCGGGCGACCGTTCTCGGCCGGCGACCTCAACGGCGGCACCCCGGTGGTGATCATCAGCGAGTCGGCCGCGCGCCACTACTGGCCCGGCGCCGACCCGCTCGGCCAGACGCTGTTGTTCGGGCCGACTGATCCGCCGCTCACCGTGGTGGGCGTCGTGCCTAACACCCGCTACCGCGAACTCCGCACTGCCCGCGCCAGCGTCTATTTCCCCCTTCGGCAGTCGGGGTTCCCGGTGATCCCGTTGACCCTGGTCATTCGGACGGCCGGACCGCCGGCCTCGATCGTAATCGCGGTCCGAAACGCGATCGCCGAGGGGAGTGCGGCCCTGGCAAGCGCATCACCGCTCGAGATGCTACTGGACCAACCGCGAGCCCAACCCCGATTGAACGCGATCCTCTTGGCCGTCTTTGCGGCGACGGCCGTCACTCTCGCCGCCGTCGGCCTGTTCGGCGTGATTACGACGATGGTGCGCCACCGGACCGCTGAGTTCGGGATCCGAATGGCCCTGGGCGGAACGCCGGGCGGGATCCGCCGGCTGGTCATGGGTCGCGGCTTGGCGATCGCGGCGGCGGGAACGGCCACGGGGATCGGAGGGGCCTTGGTGACGAGTCGCCTGCTCACCGACCTCCTGTTTGAGGTCGGCCCGTCAGACCTCCTCACCCTCGGCATCGGGACGGCGCTGATCCTTGGTGTCGCGGCCCTCGCCAGTTGGCTCCCGGCTCGGGCAGCTATGGCCCTCGACCCCGGAGCCACCCTTCGTTCGGACCGTTAGGTCACACTGATCCCAGCTAACTTCCGCGCTAGAGCTTTTTTGGTTTCGAGGTCGGCGCCCCGCTCGATCTGAATCCGCTGCGCTTGAGGCGACCCAGCTCCATGCATCGACTCGGTCAAGTAACCGACCGCGTTCCGTCCCATCGTCATGTTCTCGATCAGCCGGAGCAGCCGAACCCGGTCCTCGGTCGACACCGCGGGGTTGCCACGCAAGTACTTGAGTAGTTTTGGACCGATTTCCGGATGCCGGAAATCCGGGGCCGAGGGTAACGTGGCCACCAGACCACCAGCCAGGTCCTGCGCCAACCGCCCCAGCTGATACGGCACCGTGGTCACGTGGTGTTTGCAGACGTTCGCCAGCATGTCGTCGGGCAGGACGGCGCCCGACGCCGTCGTCGTGGCCAGGTGACTGGCCGCCATGCCGGTCCCGAACACGGTCTCGTTGAGATGGGTCATCTCGACCAGCTTGTCCCGGATATGCGAAGCCTTGGCCACCCCATTGGCCTCGGCGATCGCGGCCGCCGCGCCGATCAAGACATCGCCGACCCCGGTTTTGCAGACGTAGCTCCGTCGGTGATAGCAGGTGAACCGCTCCACCAACATCGCCGCGAACTCCACTTCGCCGTCCATGAAGAGGCGGTCCGCGGGAATGAACACGTCCTCGAAAATGATCAACGCCTCCTGGCCGCTGAACCGGGCGTTGCCCTGATCGAGATCGTCGGGCTCGGCGCTCCGGGTGTCGCACGACTGGCGCCCGTATACATAGGTCAGGCCCGGCGCATCGACTGGAATAGCGCCGGCCACCGCGTAGTCCCGGTCTTTCGGACCGAGCCGGAGCGTCGGCATCACGATCAGCCAGTGGGAATTGAGACAACCGGTCTGGTGCGCCTTGGCGCCGCTGACCCATACGCCAGCCTCGGATCGCCGAACGATCCGAAGGTAAAGATCCGGATCGGCCTGTTGGTGCGGCGCCAGGCTCCGGTCGCCCTTGACGTCGGTCATGGCCCCGCCGACCACGAGGTTCAGCCGCTGCATCGTGGTCAGGAACTCGATCAACCGGCGGTGGTATTGGGTTCCGTGGCCCGCGTCGATCTCATGGGTCACCGAATGGAGCGCGTTGAACGCGTCCATCCCGACACAGCGCTGAAAACAGGTCCCGGTCAGCTGGCCGAGCCGGCGTTGCATCCGGTTCTGGAGGACCAGATCGTTGGCCGAGGTGGCGATATGGAGGAACCGGTTGACCGGGCCGCCGGTATAGGGCGAGACCGCGGTGGCGAGCGCGGGGTCCGTCGCGGCCAGATCGTACGTTTCGGCCACGGCGTTGATCGACGGGCGGATGATCGGGTGATCGACCGGCTCGGTCACCCGCTCGCCGAAGAGGTACACGACGAGACCGCGGTTCCGGAGGCTCTCAAGGTACTGGGCCCCGGTGGCGATCGGGGCTTGGGGATCGGGCATTCGGATCTCGGTGAGCGCAGGGGAGCACCAATCTATACCCCGGCGGGGCCGAGCGCCTTTGGGGCAACCAACACCTTGCATTTTCAAGGTATTGGTTTGATATTGCTTGGTCATGAAACGCGCCGCCGCCGCCCTGCTCCGGTCCTATCTAACGACGTTTCCCTGCGTCGCCCTGCTGGGGGTTCGGCAGTGCGGCAAGACGACCCTGCTCCACACCTTGTCGCCCGGCTGGAAGCAGCTCGATTTGGAGCGACGAGCCGACCACGCCGTGGTGGCTCGCGACCCGGATTTGTTCTTCCGTTTGAACCCTCGGCAGGTGGCGTTGGACGAGGCCCAGGTCCTCCCTGGTCTATTTCCGGCGCTGCGGGTGGCGATCGACGACCGCCGAGCCGAAAAGGGCCGGTTCGTCATCACCGGGGCGAGTTCGCCGGCGCTGATCCGGTCGGTGTCGGAGAGTCTGGCCGGCCGGGTCGGGATCATCGAGATGGCGCCGTTCTCGTGGGAAGAGGTCAGCAACACGACGGGTCGGGATTCGCTCCTCCGCCGGCTCGTCGATCGGAAGGCTCGGCCCGAGGACTTGACCGACGGCCTCAAGGCGCGAGGCAGTCAGGCGAAGGTGCAGGATTTCTGGTTTCGAGGCGGGTTCCCGGAGCCGTGGCTCGATCCGGCGCCGTCGTTTCGGGCCCGGTGGGTCGAACAGTACATCCAGACCTATTTGCTTCGGGACGTCAAGCGGCTCTTTCCCGGCCTCGACGACGTCCGATTCCGGCGGTTCCTCGAGATGTTAGGCGGGCTGTCCGGCCGGATCTTGAACTACGCCGAGGTGGCCCGGGCGCTCGGGGTTTCGCAGCCGACGGCGCGGGATTATTTCGAGATTGCCCACGGAACCTTCGTGTGGCGGATGATTCCGGCCTATGCCCGGAACGTGGTGAAGCGGGTGGTCAAACATCCGAGAGGCTATCTCCGCGACAGCGGCTTGCTGCATGCCTTGCTCCGAATTCCCGACAGCGATGCCCTACAGAGCCATCCGCAGGTCGGAGCGTCGTGGGAGGGCATGGTGGTGGAAGAGATTCACCGGCAGCTGAATGCGGAGGGGACGGCGGTTGAGGTGTCGTACTACCGGACGGGGGCGGGTGCGGAGGTGGACCTGGTCCTCGAGGGTGACTTCGGGCGGGTGGCGGTTGAGATCAAGCACACCTCGGTGGTCAACCCCCGTGACCTCCGGGGGCTCCGGGACTTCGTGACCGAGCAGAAGGCCCGGCTCGGGATCGTGATCAACAACGACACCGTGCCCCGGCGGTACGATGACCGGTTGATCGGCCTGCCGTTCTCATGGCTCTAGCCCGGGCCCGGCGCTTCCCCGGATATCGGCCGCTGGTGCTCTGCGATGAGCCCGGCATCTCGATCGCCGCCGCCGCCGGATTCGACGCCATGTCGTGGCGAGGCTTTCTGGCTGGAGGTCCTCCCCAGTGAACCAGCGAGTGGTGGTAGTCGGTGCCGGCATCAACGGCTTGGTCGCCGCGCATTACCTGCGGCGGGCCGGCCACGAGGTCACCGTCCTCGAACGCGCCGACCGGGCCGGTGGTGCCTGCATCTCCGCCCAGGCCACGATCGACGGCCGGACCCAGGCCTACGCCCTCGGCGCCTCGGTCCTCGGCCTGATGCCCGATTTTATCTTTCGGGAGACCGGGCTCATCGACCGGCTCGAGACCTTCGTGCCCACGTCGGCCAAGCGGGTCTACTTCCCAACGCCGGAGGCGAGCGCGTGGATCCACCGCGATCCGGCCGAGCTCGACCGGGAACTCCGGACCCAGTGGGGTGAGCGGGGCGATCCGGCCGGGTTCCGGGCCGACGAAGCCCGGGTCGTGGCCTTCCTCCAGAAGGGCTACCAGACCGCGACACCGCCTAACGTGGATACCGCCCGCCACGCCTTAGGCGATACCCTGACCCGGCTCTGGATTACCGGGAGCGCCGCCGACCTTCTCGACCACTACTTCACTGCCGACCGCACCAAGATCTACATGGCGATGACCGTGACCGAGAGCGGCCCGGTGTCGCTGGCCGAGCCGTACTCGGCGTTCACCCTGCCGCTGATGGACTCAGGGTCGGTGTTCGACGGCTACTACGGGTTCGTCAAACCGGGGCTTTGGCGGCTGCTGGAAGCACTGGCCGAGATCAATCGGGAGATCAGCGTCGAGATCCGGCTCGGTGCCGCGGTCGACCAAGTGGATCCGGACCGAGGCGTGGTCCACTTCACGGCGGCGGGCCAATCGCACCGGTTGTCGTTCGATCATCTGATCCTCGCCACCGAGCCGCTGACCGCTGCCCGGCTCGTCGGCGACACCGCCACTACCGCGCGAGTCGAAGAGAAACGGTTCCTCGGCTCGGCCGGCAAACTGACGCTGTTTTTTCGCAATCCGGTTCGCTGGAAGGATGCTCCCGAGGCCGACGCCGATGCCGCGTTCCGGTTCATCTTCTCGATGGAGACCCTGGCCGAGTTCGAGCGGGCCACGATCCGGGTCACCGCCGGCGAGGTCGACTACGAACCGGGCTACATCCAGATCTACTGCGAAGGCGCAGCGATGCGACGGCTCGGCCTGGTCGAGCCATTCGACCGGCTCACGCTCTTTTTCAAGAACCTGGCCTTGAACCAGCGGGGCGAGGCGCTGGCTGAGGTGGAAACGGCGGTCAAAGCCCAGGTGCTGGCCCACATCGCGAATCCGGAGGATTGCGTCTGGAGCCGGTTGCTCGCGCCAAAAGACCTCCAGGAACTGTTTCTCTTTCCCGGTGGCAACATCGATCACACCGAACTCGCGCCGGGGCAGACCTTCTTCGACCGCCAGTTCGCGGCCGATCCGGGGGCGCGCTTCTACCAATTCGGCCGGTGGGCCAACCTGTCGTACTGCGGCGCGGGGTCGTATCCCTGCGGTTCGATCACGGGGATCCCCGGCTACATGTGCGCCCAACAAATGATCAGAGAACTGATGCCATGACTGAATCCCTGGTTCAGACTTTTCCGCCCTTCGACCCCACTCGCCCGGTGGCGGTGATCGGCGCCGGCGTGATGGGTGCCAAAGTCGCGTGGGCCTCGACTCGACTCTACGATGTGTCCGCTCCCGCCCTCCAGGCTGCGGTGGAACGGATCCTCGGCTGGAGTGAAGGGGCTGAGCGAGACCGTCTCGCGGCGAATCTTGCCGGAACCGAGCGGCTCGACGACGCGCTCGCCGGCGCTCAACTCGCCTTTGAGAACGTCCCGGAGGACCTCGCCCTCAAGCGGTCGGTGCTCGCGGATCTCGATGCCCGGCTCGGCGCCGATGCCTACCTCGGGTCGAACGCCTCCGCCTTGCCCTGCTCGCCGCTCGCCGTGGCGACCGAACGGCCGGATCGGTTCTTCGACATGAACTGGAGCGACCCGTGAACCTCCCGGCTGGTCGAACTGATGGGCAGCCCGAAGACCGATCCGGGCACGATCGCGTTCGCGCTCGCATGGGCCCGGCGGATCGGGATGATCCCGATCCTCGTCCGGCAAGAGCAGATGGGCTCCTCGTTCAATCGGATCTGGCGGGCCATCAAAAAAGAAGTCCTCCGCCAAATCGAGGCCGGGGTGGCCACGCCCGAAGATATCGATCGCGCGTGGATGTTGGCGTTCGGCATGTCCTACGGTCCCTGCGGCCTGATGGATTCGGTCAGCCTGCGGTCGATCCGGAACGTCGAGCTCGCTTACTTCGCCGACACCGGCGATCCCACCGATCGGCCGCCCGCCTTCCTGGACCGGATGATCGCGGAAGGGCGGGGGTTCTATCGCAATCCGGACCCCGAGTATCGCGACCCCGATTGGCTGACCGCCGGCTAGCCCGCCGGCTTCACGTTCGCGTTGAGCCGGAACAGGTTGGTGGGATCGTACTTGTTTTTCACCGCCACCAGGCGCTTGTAGTTCTGCCGGTAGTTGGCGTTGATCACGCCGGCGCTCCCGTCGGCCACCTCGTTGACGTAGAAGCCGGTGGTAAAGCGCTCGACGGTTGACCAGAACTGCCGGGCCCACCGCATGTGCGGAGCACTGTCGTCGCCCGTCTTCCAGTCGACCGCGGTCAGCAGGTTGTGCTGGGCGTCGCGTTGGGCAAGCGCTTCGGCGACGGCAAGATCGTTGCCTCGATCCGGGGCTCGAACGGGATCGTGCACGTCATCGACGCGGTGGTGCCACCGAAGTAACGACCGCTACTTCGGCGGGTAGACCGCAATCCGGTGGCTCCGGAACGACAGCCGCGACGATTCGGTGGTGCCGTTGAGTTGGAGCCCGCCCGATTCCTCTGTCGGCATGTGGCAGCCCACACAACCGGCCTTCAGATCGCCGGCTGCCGCTCGAAGCTTCGGGTGGCGGTCGGCTTGGTGGCATTGGAGGCATTTTCCGGACAGCTGCCCCAGGTCGCGCTCGGTTTGATGGACGTTGTGGCAAGTGGCACAGGACATCCCCGGGCTTTGTTTGAAGCAGCGCGACCGGGCTAGCAGCCCGACTTGGTCGCCATGGACGTCGGGGCGGGCGGTGGACGAGTCGGCTTGAGGCGCTAGGTACAGGTCGAGCGGTTCCCCCGGGTGGTGCGAAAACGGCGGCCGGAGCAGGCGGCGCGGGCCCGAGTGGCAGAGCCCGCAGGTGTCGAGCTTCCGATCCCGCGCGAACTGGGCGGGGTTCCGAATACTCCCTGCCGCGGGCTTCGCGAGGTGAGCCGCGGCGTCTCCATGGCATTTGGCGCAGCCGATCCCGAGCTGATACTGGCTCGAATACCGGGCCCGCCCGTTCTCCTGTTCGACCGTGAACTTGGTGCTGTGGCATTCGAGGCAGCGGGGCACCACCACTCGGCTAAAGTCAATCTGGCCGTCGGGATAGCCCGGGCTGTTGATCCAGGCATCCGGCGCGATGAGATAGGACACCGGCAGCTCGACTAGAATTCCCTCCCGCCAGAAACCATAGGTCTGTCCCCGGCGTCCGGACCCGATGACCAAATCGATCGACTCGGTGCGGGAGCTCACCGCTCGGTCGTCGACGGCGGTCTGATAAAACCGGGCGTCACGCTGCTCCATCCGAAACGAGATCGCGCTGTCGCGAGTCCGGAGCAGGTTCCGCCCAGCGGAAAAGCTGCCCTTGATCGTCGTCGCGGTGGCCGGAGCGGAGGTCCGGTAGTGGGCGGTCTCCCGATAGCGATCGACGATGGCCTGATGGCACGGGGTGCAGGTCGCGAGTTCGCTCGCCAAAGCGTCCGCCGGTGCGCTCGTCGCGGGCGACGGCGGTACCGCCCGGCACGCCACCATCGACGCGAGTCCGAACAGCGCGAGTCCATGACGCATCGGTCCGGCCTCCGCTCAGGGCCGCTTGACGCCGAACGCGAGCAAGGCGTTGCCCGGCGTCTGGCCGAACGCCGCATACCCGGAACTGACGAACACCATCCCGCCCGCGATCGTCGGACCAGGGCCATCAATCGCGCCGCCCCGCGCCGCGACGCCGTTGACCGTGGTAAGCTCTCGCACGGTATCGAAGGCCCAAAGCAGCCGGCCGTCATCGGCCGCGTAGGCTCGAAGACTTCCGTCGAGCCCCCCGGCAAACACCGCCCCTGGCATGGCCGCCGCCGCCGCGGAGAATGCGGCGAAGCAGCCGGCGCGCGCTACGCAGGGCGGGGCCGGTTGGCTCCAGAGCACCGCCCCCGTTGTCAGATCGAGCGCGTGAAGCCCCGGCCGGGCCTCTCCAACCGGATCGATCCCGGTCAGCCGGTCGGACACCGGCGCAAAGACCCTCCCCTCACCCGCCACCACTCCCCAGTGGATTCCGCCTAACGCTCCTCCTCGGCCCACCCGCGCCTGCCACACCACCGCACCCCGGTGGTCGGGGTCGAGGGCGTAGACGACGCCGAGCTTCTGGCCGACGACGAGGATCTCGCGTCCGTCGGGCAGGGTCGTAAGCAAGGGCGCTTGGCCGAAATCGACATCGGGCCCATGCGCCGTAGGGCAGTTGGCGCCCTTCCGGATGCCGCAGGCCATGTTGTAGGCGTCGTCCGCGGTGGCCTGGAACGACCAGACCAGTCGGCCGGTCTGGAGGTTGAGGGCCAGGATCGCATCGCTGGTGGGGCTCGTCGGGCGGGTGTAGTTCTCGCCGGTGCCGACGTAGAGCAGGCCGCGGCGGGCGTCGACCGTCGGGCTCGACCAGATCGGAACCCCGGCGGGTCCGAAGATCGGAACCCCGGCCGAGGTGGTGCCGACTTCCTTGGCGTCCTCTTCGATGGCGCGATGGCGCCAGACCACCGCACCCGTCACGAGGTCGAGCGCGACGACCGCGCCCGACGACGTGCAGCACCGGTAGACCGGGTTCCCAGCGGCCACCACCTCCATCGAGGAGACCGGCACGTAGACCAAGCCCCCGTGGACCACCGGCGATCCGGTGATGTTCGACGACGGGTGATCCCCCACTCGCGTCTTCCAGCGGGGCGTACCGGTAGCGAGGTCGAGCGCCACCACGGTGGTCCGGAAGTCGGCGGCGATCGCGGTCCGCTGCCCCATGTCGTTAGGCGGAGAAATCGCGACAACGCCCTTGACCGCCGCCTCGCCTTCGAAGACCCACTGGATGCAGCCGGTCGTGAGGTCGAGCGAATAGATCTCGCCGAATTGCCCCCCAACTAAGATCTGGTTGCCGGCCACGCTCGGCTGGGACCGGGTCACGGTCCCGTCGGGAAATCCGAACGCCCACCGGAGCTCGAGGCCCGGCACGTCGGCCGCCCGCAATCCGGCTTGCTCGGCGGTTCGAAAGCCGGTTCCGCTCGGCGAACCGCCCCAGGCGGTCCAATCGAGGGCGCTCGCGGCGGACGTCGGGCCAAGGGGCCGGCCACAGTAGGCACTCGCGGGAAAGGCAGCCGGCGCCACCGGCCGGCGGCTGAGATACTCGGCCACCGCCCGACGGTCCTCCTCGGGAAGGGCGGCCCCCACTTCGCGCATCGCGCCCTGCGTCAGCGTGGCGAGGATGGCTCGGGCGGTCATGGCGTTCAACGACGTGGAACGGGGCGCCCGGACCGAGCCGTCGCCATCGTGACAACCGGCACACTTGTCGCGATACACGACCTGGCCCCGCGTTTGGGCCGGCGCCAACGACGCGTCACCAGCCGCCACGACGGCGATGATCGCGATCAGCCGCAAAGCGAGCAAGGACGTAGGGGCCACCTGGTAGGGGACTCCGCTCAACCTAGAGCCAGAAGCCGATCACGACAAGCAGGGCTTCACGAGAACGGCCCTGGCGACTTCCCCGGTTCCGGGCCAACTTTCCAGCCATGCAGACAGCCCCCTCCAGAATGACCGTGGTTTCCTTGCTCCTGGCCTCGATCGCGTCTGCGGCGGGTGCCCAACGGGTTGTCTTCCCCCGGACCGCCTCGGGCAAACCGAATCTCAACGGAATTTGGCAGGTCCTCAACACCGCGAACTACGATCTCGAAGCCCACTCAGCCGGACCGGCGCTCGCGATGCGGCCCGGGCCCGTGGTGCCGGTGCCGGCCAAGGCAGTCATTGCCTTCGGCGCGGTGGGCGCGATTCCATCCGGACTCGGCGTCGTAGTCGGGGGCGAAATCCCGTATCTCCCGGCGGGGCTGCTGAAGAAGAAGGACAATCAGGAGCATTGGTTAACCCGGGACCCCGAGATCAAGTGCTACCTCCCGGGTGTGCCGCGGGCCACCTACCTCCCGTTTCCGTTTCAGATCTTTCAAAGCGACAAGGCCTTCCTCATCGCCTACGAGTTTGCCGGTGCGGTGCGGAACGTCTATCTCAAGGATCCCGGCCCGGCCGAAGTCGACTCGTGGATGGGGCTGTCGGTCGGCCACTGGGAGGGCGACACCTTTGTAATCGAGGCCACCGGGTTCAACGACCAGAGTTGGTTCGATCGGGCCGGGAATCATCACACCGAGGCGCTCACGGTCGTCGAGCGCTATACGATGACGACGCCCTACCACATCCAGTACGAGGCCACCATCGAGGATCCCCAGACGTTTTCCAGGCCCTGGACGATTCGGATGCCGCTCTACAAACACGTGAACCCCGATCAGCGGCTCGGCCAGTTCAAGTGTGTTGAATTCGTGGAGGAACTGCTCTACGGCCACCTTCGGAAGAACCCCACCCAGTAAGGGAGCCGCGATGCACCAGCTCACCCCTCGTCTCGCTTTGCTGATCGTCGCGATCAGCCTCGTCTATGGTGTTCCGGCCGGGCATGCCCAAGCGCCCAAAGCCGCCGCCCGGTCCTGGAAGACGCCGCGCACTCCCGACGGCCGGCCCGACCTCCAGGGCAACTGGACTAACGGGACCATTACCCCGATCGAACGGCCGAGCGGCCAGGAGCGGGCCCTCACGGCGGAGCAGATGGCACGGATCGAGAAGATCCGGGCCGACACCATCGAACGCGCCTTGAAGCCGAGCGACCCCGATCGGGTGGCACCGCCGAAAGGCGGCGACGGCTCGGTTGGCGCGGCCGGTGGTGTGGGCGGCTATAACTATCTCTGGATCGACGCCGGAGACCGGGTCGCCGTCGTCAACGGTGAGTTCCGAAGTTCGTTGGTCGTCGACCCGCCGAACGGCAAGATTCCGGCCCTTACCCCTGACGGCCGGGCCCGAATCGGCGCGATCATGGGGCGGGCCCGCCAGTTCGGGGAGTATGACAACCCCGAGAACCGCCCGCTCGCGGAACGCTGCATCATGTCGTTCGGCTCAAACGCCGGTCCGCCGATGCTGCCGAACTATTTCTACAACAACAACTACACGATCGTGCAGACCAAGGATCACATCATGATCCTGACGGAAATGGTCCACGACGCCCGGATCATCCCTCTCGGCGACCGGTCCCGGCTTCCGGCCCACATTCGGCCATGGATGGGCGATTCCCACGGCCGCTGGGTGGGCGATACCCTGGTGGTCGAAACGACCAACTTCCATCCGTCGCAGATTTTTCGGGCCACCAACGAAAACCTCAAGGTGATCGAGCGGTTCCACCGGGCCGATCAAGGCACCATCCTCTATCGGTTCACGGTGGATGATCCGGCTACGTACACCGCGCCGTGGAGCGGTGAGGTGCCGTTTACAGCGCTCAAGGAACAGATTTACGAGTATGCCTGTCACGAAGGCAACTACGCCCTGTCGAATGTGTTAAGCGGTGCCCGGGCCTTGGAACGGGAAGCCGCGAAGAAGTCTCCGTAACAAGGACGATCCGATGCGAATCTCTCCGACGGTCATTGGGGCCGGTATCCTGCTCGCCGCCGTGGCCGCGCCGCTCGTGGCTCATCATGCGTTTGGCGCCGAGTTCGATCGCGCTGCGCCGATCCGGCTCCAAGGGAAAGTGGTCAAGCTCGAATGGGTTAACCCGCATGCCTGGATTCACATCGACGTGAAGAAACCGGATGGGTCGGGTGAGGTGTGGATGGTCGAGGGCGGGACCCCGAACACGCTGCTCCGCCGCGGGCTCTCCCGGCAATCGTTGACCTATGGGACGGAATTGATCGTGGACGGCTACCAGGCCAAAGACCACTCGCTCAAGCGGGCCAACGGCCGGGATGTAACGCTCACCGACGGCCGGAAGTTCTTCATGGGGTCGTCGGGCACCGGAGCGCCTGCGGATGGCCGGGACAAGAACGAGGCTCCGCCGAAGACGCCGCCTCGCTGATCAGGACGAGAAGCCGATCCACCGGCCGGCGGCGGCGACGGTGAACCAGAGTAGCATCGAGGTTGCCCCGGCCAGCCTGGTTTGGGGCGAAGTGGCGGCGGGGGGCCGCTTCGCGATCCACCGCCTAACCGCGATCGTAAACCCGACAGCCACCGGCAGCGTGGCCATCTTGACCCAAAACGACGGGTTGTAGTAGCACTTCACCGCCTCCGACAAAAACAACGGCACCCCCGTCAGGATCATGGTGGTTACCCCCGCGACGACCCAACGCCGGGTCGATCGGGCCAGTTCGGCGATCGGTTCCGACCCGAGCATGACGCCGACCAGTCGGAGGTCGAGTATCAACACCGCTCCGCCTAACAGACTCAAGCCGAGGAGGTGAATGGCCTCGATGACCGGGAAGAGCCAGACCGAGGTTCGGACCGTCTCGCCGATGAAGGTGCCTTCGCACCACTGAAAGAATGCCAGGCCCATGGCGTCGTTCCTACTGAGCCGGGGGTTGGATCACACACCCCGCGATCCAGTTGATGAAATCCGATTGCGGCTGGATGTCGCAGTCGAACCAGTTATAGGCAATCAGGCGTCCAGCCACCACGATGCCGGCCCACGAGGCGAGCGACACGATCGCGGCGATCCGGGCGGCCCGGGGCGTGACCGGATCGCGGCTCCACTCCGAGACCCGGCGATGAACCCGCGAGTGGAACAGCCAGATGTTGATCGCAACCACGGCCAACAGCACCACCTTGATCCGGAAGAACACGTTCTGGTAGTAGTGCGCCGGATTGGCGTAGAACAACAGCATCCCGGTCAGGACCATGGCCGCGAAGCCGCCCCGGGTCCAAGGCAGCATCCGGCTGGTGAGGACGCCGACCGGCACTGGTCGGAGGGCCAGACCCAGGAGCCGGAGGTCGAGCATGATGGCGGTGCCGGCAAACAGCGCCAACGTGAGCACGTGGACCGACTCGACGAACGGCCACATGTAGAGCGACTCCCGGAGCGCGATACTCGGTTCGGTGCCGGCCAGCCATTGGAGAAACTCGAGCACCACTGGTCTACTTCCCTTGCGTCGGTGGCGGGGCCGGCTTGATCGCGTACGCGGCGTGGCAACGGCTGCAGCTCTCGTAGAGGGCGGCGCCCGCGTTGAAGACGGCGGCGGTGTCTTGTGCGGTGGCCGCCGCGATCGCCTGCCGGCCGGCTTCAACCATGGCGCGTGAGAGGACCATCCATTGGTCCCGGTCGCGGGCCCGCGGGTCCATCATCAGCAAGTTGCCTGATTCGGCGATGACCATCGCGTTGCCTCTCAAGGCCGCCCACTCCGCGGGCGTTTCCGGTCCGTAGCTGGTCGATCCGGTCGAGTCGTCCACCGTGCCGACGGCATCCCAGTAGAGATCGGCGGCCGGTTCGACCACGGCACTCATCAGCTCCTTCACGGTGGCCACCGGCAGAAAGTCGGGCCCTGAACGGCACCCCGCGAGCGCCAGGCCGAGGAGGGCCGGGCCGAGCCAGCTTGGGAGATCGGTCTTCATGGTCATCATAGGTCGGCCGCGGCGTTGAGGATCGAACGGATGGACTCTTCGACATCGGTATCAGTGGTTGCCCAGGAGGAGACGCTGATCCGCATCGCATCCCGGCCCTGCCATCGGGTGCCGCCGCACCAGCAGACCCCGGCAGCCTGGACGGCGGCAATCACCCGGTTGGTCCTGGCGTCGGAGCCGAAAGCTATCAACACTTGGTTGAGCTCGACATCGTTCAACACTTGGTGCCCGGCATCCCGAAGGACGGCCGCCATCCGGGCGGCATGCCGGCAGCACCGCTCGACGAGCGCCGCGACCCCGTGGCGGCCCAAGTGGAGGAAGGCTGCCCAGACATCGACGGCGCGGGCCCGCCGGGAGCCGTCGGGCGAGTAGTGCATCGGATCGCGAACCGCCGATGGCGGGAGATACGCCGCGGTCATGGCCATCGCGGCCCGAAGCGCCGAGCCGTCCTTTACCATGGCGATGCCGCAGTCATAGGGTACGTTGAGCCATTTGTGGGCATCGGTGGCCCACGAGTCCGCCAAATCATAGCCCTCGACCAACCCCGCGAGGGCCGGAACCGTCCGGGCCCAGAGCCCGAACGCGCCATCGACATGGACCCAGGCGTTATTCGGCTTGGCCCAGGCACAAATCTCGGCGGCGGGATCGAAGGCGCCGGTATTCACGTTGCCGGCCTGGATACAGACGATGGTCGGTCCGTCGATCCGTGGTAAGGCGCTTGGCCGGATCCGGCCTTGGCTGTCGACCGGAACCGTCACGGTTCGGGATCGTCCGAGGCCGAGCAAGCCAAGCACGCGGCGAACGGTGACATGCACCTCGTCGCCGACGATGACCGTGACGGGCGGCGCTCCGAACAAGCCGTCGTTGTCCACATCCCAGCCGGCTCGCTCGAGAACGGCATGCCGGGCGGCGGCGAGCGCCGTGAAGTTGGCCATCGTAGCCCCGACGACGAAGGCGCCGCCCGCTGTGGCCGGAAGCCGGAGCGCGTCGAGGGTCCAGCCTAACGCCACGTCTTCGAGTACCGCGGCCACCGGCGACATGGCATGGAGCGCGGTGTTCTGGTCCCAGGCGGTGGCCAGCCAATTCGAAGCCACCGTGACGGGCAGGGAACTGCCGTTGACGAACCCGAAGTAGCGTCCGCCGGTCATCGTCATCGTGGCCGGCGAGCCCACTCGGTCGAGTTCGGCAATGATCGTGGCGGGGTCGGTGCCGGCTTCCGGGAGCGGGTGGCGGAACTGCTCGAGCGCCGTGAGCGCCTCGGCGGTCGGGGCGACGCCGCGGGTCTCCAGGGATTCGCGGTAGTGGATAGCCCGCTCGGCCGCATCTTCGAGCAGGGATCGAAGCGTGGGGTCCGGCATCACCGCCCCCCCGCCATCCCGTCTTTCCGCGGATCGGATCCGGCGGCCCAACCCCGGGATAGCTTAAGGATGGCTTGCCCACCTCCGAACGCGATGCCCTTGGGGTCGCGGAGTTGATGTCCCATCGCGGTGAGTTCCCGGGCAATGGCCTCCGGCAGGTTCTCGACCGACACCGTTAGGCCGGCCAGATGACGGAACCGGGCGGCCTCGATCGCCTCCTGAGGATCCATCCCGAACTCCACTAAGTTGAGCAACACCTGCACGTGCCCTTGGGGCTGCATGTCGCCGCCCATCACGCCGTACGACAGCCACGGCTGTCCCTGTCGGGTCACGAAGGCCGGAATGATGGTGTGGAGCGGCCGTTTGTTCGGCGCCAGCCGGTTGGGATGGCCTTCGGTGAGGACGAACCCGGCGCCCCGGTTCTGGAGCATGATGCCGGTGCCCGGAATCACCACCCCCGACCCGAAGTAGCTGTAGATCGAGTTGATGAACGACACCATGTTGCCCTCGGCGTCGGCCACGGTCAGGTACACGGTTTCGCTCGCGGTCGCGATCTCGCCGGGGGCGGGGCGGTCGGCGGCGCGCCGCGGATCGATCCGGGCGGCCCGTTTGGCGAGATAGCCGCTGTCGAGGAGCGCGGCCGGTTTGACGGTCATGTAGTCCGGATCGGCCACGTACTTGGCAAGGTCGGCGTGGGCCAGTTTCTTGGCCTCGATCAGGGTGTGGAGGTAGCGGGCCGAGTTGTGGCCCATCGATTTGAGGTTGATCGGCTCCAGCATCTTGAGCATCTGGAGCGCGGCAATGCCTTGGCCGGCCGGCGGGAGTTCGTGAAGGGTGTAGCCCTTGTAGTTGACCGAGAGCGGCTCGACCCATCGGGGCGTCATGGCCCGGAGATCCTCGAGGGTCAGGTAGCCGCCCAATTTCTCGAGGCCGGTCACGAACTCCCGGCCAAGGTCGCCCCCGTAGAAGACGCCGATGCCGCCCGCGGCAATCCGACGGAAGGTCCGGGCCTGGTCGGGATTCTTGAACCATTCGCCGGGGGTCGGGGCCCGCCGGCCCTCGATCAGGTAGGTGGTTCGGGCTCCGGGATCACCGGACAACTTCTCGACCTCGGTGGCCCAATCTTGGGCAATGACCGGACTGACCGGGAACCCCTCTTCGGCCAGCCGGATGGCCGGAGCGAGCACTTCGCCTAACGTCTTGGTGCCGTATTTGGTGAGGAGGGCGTTCCAGCCGGCCAGCGCGCCGGGCACGGTGACGGCCCGGGCTCCGGTGTTGGGGGCCGTCGTCTCACCGGCGGCCACCAAGCCGGCCACGTCGACCTTTGACCCCGATTTGCCCGAGGCGTCGAGGCCAACCAGGCGCTTCTCCTTGGCCGACCAGAGGATGGCGAACATGTCGCCGCCCATGCCGGTCATGTGGGGTTCGGTGACGTTGAGCACCGCGGCCGCGGCGACGACGGCGTCGATCGCGTTGCCGCCCTGTTCGAGGATGGCGAGCGCGGCGGTGGTGGCCAGTGGTTGACTGGTGGCGACGGCGGCCCGGGGGGCGTAGACCGTCGAGCGGCCGGACCGAGTGGCGGGACTGGTGACTTGGGCCATGAGGGGCGGCACCGAGAGTGAGAGCGCGAGCAGGGTCGAGCGGATGGTCATGGGTTTGGCCGTTTGGTCGGTTTTTTCCGATACGGTGCAACGGGCGCTTGCCACGTGGCGAGCAGCAGCGAGAGCAGCGGCAGCATGACGGACTCCAGGAAATGAGAGTTCGAGACGCCGAAACCTGATTCAATGGCAGGGTGGCCACAAGGACGCGAGCCCGAATAGCCGGGCCGTCCTGGGGTTCAGCGGATCAACCGGATCGGCAGTTCCCCCCGCGGCTCCAATACGATGGATGGCTGGAGCGCTACCGGCTCGCCGATGCACTGCCGCGCGCCACCGCCGAAAGGATAGAACGCGAACCGAGGCCTGGTGGCCACCGCCGCGCCAGACCTTCCGAGATCGCCTGCGTCAGGATCCCGTCGCCACCGAAACGGTACGGGGGATAGAAGGTCGTGGCGTGGCAGAAGCGCAATGTTGGGGGATGATAATGCCGGGACCATCCCGGTGCCCGTCACCGCCGGATCGGTACCACCAGCACGCTCGGGTGGGCCCGATCGTGGAAGACGGTGATCCGCGCGGTTCGGGCGTCTCGCCGAGTTTCCTTCGCCACGACGCCCCCGGAGTTGAAGTTCTGCTGGCGTTCGGTGCCGTTCGGCGAGCGGAAGAACAGCCGGAGCCGGCTCCCCCTCGCGATCCGGCGGGCGAACCAGTTGAAGTTGGTGAGTTGGTACGGAAGCGGCACACCTGGTGGCACCAGCTTCTCCTGCCGGAGTGATTCCCGGTACCGAGCCCGGAGTTGGGCGCTCGCGAGTTCAATGCTCCGTCCGTCGGGTAAGATCTCGAACAGGGTGGCGGCGAGGTCGGTGTCGGGCACATCGAGCGCGAGCCAGATCGTGAGCGCCACGTTTCCCGCGATTTCGGTTTCCTCCCAAAACGGTTCGGTGTGGTAGATCACTCCGTTGCCCCCGGTGTTGAGCACTCGGCCCTGATCGACGAACGAGAGCGCCGAAGGATGGGTGACATCGCCCGCGGCCGGGGGATCGAGCGGGTTGTAGGTATAGACGTCGGGATCGGAGCGGTCCGGGGCCGTCGGATCGAGGCGGCCGCCGCCAAACAGGTCGGTGGCCCGGCCGCCGGTCGAATTGAGATAGAACTTCTTGGTGTCGGTAGCCACGGCCTCGAGGCTGTCGGCATAGCGCCAGAAGTCGCCGTTGGATCCGGCGACGTAGTAGGCCACCCGCTTCTCCAGGAACTCAGGCCTCGACCCAATTCCTTGGAGGGTCCAGTCGTACCAGGCTTTGTGGAGCTGGTGGATGCTGAGCAAGCTCGCGGGTCCGAACCTGACGCCGTTCACCTCGGCCGTGGGAACCCGGGTGCCGCCGTGATCCCACGGCCCGATCACCAAATAGATGTTTTGCCGGGCCTCAGGCGTCGCATGTTGGAGGAACGCCCGGTAGTGGGTCAGGGTGCCGAGCTGATCGCCGTCGTAGTGCCCGGTGATCGTCAGAATCGGCTGGGTCATTCGGGCGTATTGCGCTGGCGTAGGCGACGTGGCGTCCCAATACGGACCAGGGGTCGGGTTCGCCAGCCATTTCTGGAACACGGTCGACTGGTTGCCCGCGATGCTGTCGAGCGCCTGGAACGGGAGCCCCTCCCGGCGGAGAATCTTGGCATACCCGGCCCACTGGCCCATGTCGGCAAAAATCTGGGCCTGGGCGGTCTTCCCAGAGGTGAAGGTGAGCCACTGGGGCAGGTAGGTCGAGAAGATGTTGCCCACCATCGGGAAATCGATGCCGAGGTACGCCGGCGCGACCGGTATGATGGTGGTGAGGTGGGGCGGCAGTTCCTTGATGGTGGCCCATTGATCGAACCCGCCGTACGAGCCGCCCCACATCCCGATCTTGCCGGTGCTCCACGGCTGGGCGGCAAACCACTCGACCACATCATGGCCGTCCTTGGCCTCGTTGATGAACGGTTCGAAGGCGCCCTCGGAGTTGCCGCGACCCCGGACGTCGACCGCGGCGAAGGTGTAGCCGTCGCGGGCCATTTCCATCGCGAACTTGTGGTAGGTGTCGCCGATGTAGGGGGTCAGGGTAAAGACCACCGGACCGGGCGTCGTGACCCCCCGCGGACGATAGATGGTGGCGTTCAAACGGATGCCGTCGCGGAGCAGAATCTTGACACCCCATTGAATCTCGACTTCCCGATCCTGCGCCGCGGCGGGACTCGCGACGATCGCGCCAGCGAATACCAGCAGTGTGGCCAACCGCATGTGGTAGCTCCATTCGAGGGTCAGGTCTTGATCGCCGCTAGTCTCCGCTCCACCATCCGCCGTGCTGCCTCGACCGGGGACTCTCCTCGGGCGGCGGCATCCTTGAAGATCCCGGTGAGCCGGGCGTCCATCTGTTGAATCGCGAGCTCGATCGCCTCGAAGGTGGCCCCTTCGTCCACCATCGCGAGCGACACCGCGCCGGCGCCGTTGACTACGTAGTCCGGGGCGTAGAGGATGTTCCGCGCCACCAACCGAGGCCCGTCCTCTGATGCTCGAAGCTGGTTGTTGGCCGCGCCGGCCACGACCCGGCACCGGAGTTTCGGAATCGTCGTTTCGTCGAGTGTCGCGCCGACTGAGCAGGGGGCGTAGATGTCGCAGGCCGTATCGTAGACCCGGTCGGTCGGGACCGTCTCCGCCTTGAGCTCCGCGGCGAGCGCCGCGACCTTCTCGGCGTTGATGTCGTTGAGCAGCACCACCGCCCCGCCCTTCGTGAGGTATCGAGCCAATGGCGCCCCCGTGTCGCCGCCGCCCTGAACGAGGACCCTCACCCCGCGGAGGTCGTCGGACCCCGTGACGTGCCGCCATGCGGCCCTCATGCCGACGAAGACGCCTAACGCCGTGTAGATCCCGGGGTCGTACGGGGCCTTGATCTTCCAGTCGTAGCAATGGACGAAGCGGGTGACCGTCGCGAGAAGCGCCATGTCGGCGGGCGTGGTCCCGATGTCCGGGCCGGTGCCGTACCGTCCGTTCAACGAATCGATCATCCGGCCAAACCGGAGCAGGAGGGCGGTCCGGTCCGGGCCGGCCACCGGCTTGGAGAGCGCGATGACTGCTTTGCCGCCGCCGTAATTCACGTCGATGGCCGCCCACTTGTTGGTCATCCCCTCAGCGAGCCGGATCGCGTCCCACAACCCTTCCTCGGGGCTCCCGTAGACCTTCATCCGGCAGCCGCCCACCGAGCGGGTGCCATGGGTGGCGTGAATGGCGATGAACATCCAGGCGTCGGCTTCCCGGTCGTAGCGCACCACCACCTCTTGGCCGGGCCAAGCCTTGATCAGATCGGTCCACGTGGTCATGTCGGGAGGTGCCTCTCTTGCGGTGTTGAAATTAGGCGCGATATTCCAACCATGTCAAGCAGAGCCCGGACCCGGCCCTACTCGATCAAGCGGCGCGACCAGATCGCCGCCCTCGAATCGGCGGTCCGCCAGGAAATCGTTGATACCATCCAGGCCGCCGGCCCCCTGTCGGCGCCGGAGGTGTCGACGCTGATGGGCCGCCCGGCCGATGCCCTCTACTACCATCTCAAGCGGCTGGTGAAGGTCGGCCTGTTGGTGGTCAAAGCCACCCGCCGGACCGGCCGCCGGGATGAGGCGGTGTACGATCTGGCCGGGCATCCGCTGGTGCTCGACTATCCGGTCAAGGTCGCAGGGCACGAGGATCCGCTCTCCCGGTTGGTGCGGTCCATGCTCCGGACCGGGGAGCGGGATTTCCGAGCGGCCGTCGGAACCGGCCAGGCCCGTCCTGACGGCGATCGCCGGAATCTCTGGGCCGGCCGGCGCCACGCGTGGCTCTCGCCCCGGGATCTCGAGCGGGTCAATGGATTAGTCGACCAATTGGTCGCGATCATGACCCGGGCCCGGAAGCCGGCCACCGGCGAGCTCTGTACCCTGACGCTGGTCCTCGCGCCCCGGGTGTCTCGAGCCGGCCGGCGCCCGCCTCGTTCTCCCTCGAACCGGAAGGCCGCATGAGCGACCATGGCGACGATCTGTTCGCTCCCAGCGTCATTGCCGATCCCTACACCTACTTCGGGCAGCTTCGCGAAACCGATCCAATTCACTGGAATGCCCGTTCCGAGCTCTGGATTATCACCCGGTACGACGACTTGGTCTGGTTGGTCCGACATCACGAGCTGTTCTCGTCCGCGGTCATCAGGTCGGACCAGCGGCCGCCCTACCCGCCGATCGACCCCGAGGACCGGGGGCTCTTCGAGGAGGTTCGCCACTTCCGGTCCGATCAGTTGGTGGAAAAAGACCGTCCCGATCACACCCGGATGCGAGAGGCGGTGCACGAGTACTTCACCCCGACGGCCATGGAGGCGTGGCGCCCGTTCGTCCGGACCGCGGTGGCTGAGTTGCTCGACGAGGTGGCCCCGAAGGGCAGGATGGATGTGCTCCAGGTGCTGGCCGCTCCGCTCCCGGTCCGGATCATCACGCACATGATGGGCGTCCCGAACGAGGACCGCGAGTACCTTCGCGAGCTGGCGGGCAAGCTTCTCTATATCAATCGGGGCGAACCGTACCGAATGAAGCCCTTGATGGAGGGCATCCGGGCCATGATGGCGTACGTCGAGCCGAAAGTTGGGACCCGGGCGGAACACCCGGAGAATGATTTCATTTCGGTCCTGGCCACGGCCGAGCAGGCGGGCGTCTTTACCCGCCATCAAGTCTTGGTCAACACCGCGCTCCTGTTGTTTGCCGGCCACGAGACCACCATGAACCTGATTTGCAATGGGACGCTGGCGCTGCTCCGCCATCCGGAGCAATGGGCCAAGCTCTGTGCCGACCCCGCGGGTCTGACCCGGCTCGCCACGGAGGAGTGTCTCCGTTACGATCCGCCGGTCAAATCGACTCAACGCATTGCCGCGGCCGATGTCGAGCGTCACGGCAAACAGATCAAGAAGGGCGACCGGATCCGGTGGATCATGGCCGCAGCCAATCGCGATCCGCGGGCTTTTACCGATCCCGACCGGTTCGACCTCTCCCGGAGCCCGAATCCGCATGTATCGTTCGGATCGGGGATCCATTACTGCCTTGGCGCCACGTTGGCTCGGGTCGAGGGGCAAGAGGTGTTTCGGGCGCTGGCGGAGCGGTTTCCGAATCTCCGGCTCGACACCGATCAGCTCGAGTATCAGCCGAGCGTGCAGTTCCGGTCGCTCAAATCGCTCCCGGTGGCGTGGAGCTAGGATTCGACATGACCCGAACCCTTCGCATTTCGGTCGATCATCGCTGTTGTGTGGGGAACGCGCAGTGCGTCAACCTGGCGCCGGCGGTGTTTCGTCACAACGAGAACGTCCAGTCGGAGGTGGTCGATCCGGCCGGAGCGCCCGAGGCCGTGATTCTCAAGGCTGCCCGGTTCTGCCCCACCAGCGCGATCCGGGTTGAAGACGCAACCACCGGTGCCGTGTTGTTTCCCTGACCAGGTAGATCCCAATGGCCGAATATCTCTCCGACTCCCGGAAGCGCGTCACCACGCTCGATTTGGTGCAGATGAAGCGGAAGGGGCAGCGGATCGTCATGATCACGGCCTACGACGCCTTGTTCGGCGCCTTAGTCGACGCCGCTGGAGTCGATGTCGTCCTGGTTGGTGATTCGGTGGCGCCGGTCCTCGCGGGTGAGGAGACGACACTTCCCGCCACGGTCGAGCAGATGATCTACCATGGCCGGATCACCCGGCGGGGAGTCAAGCGAGCGTTGGCGGTCGTCGATCTCCCGTTCTTGAGCTACCAGGTGTCGATTCCGGACGCCATCGCCAACGCCGGACGGATCCTCAAGGAAACCGGAGCCTCGGCGGTCAAGCTCGAGGGTGGCGCCTCGTGGGCTCCGACCATTGCCGCCTTGGTCAACGCCGGGATCCCGGTCATGGGCCACTTGGGATTCACGCCGCAGTCCGTCCACCAGCTAGGCGGCTTCAAGATCCAGGGCAAGCAGGCCGATGGCGCCCTGCAATTGGTGGAAGACGCCAAAGCCTTGGAGCAGGCCGGCGCCTTCGCCATGGTGCTCGAACTGATGCCGGGCCCGGTGGCCGCCTCCGTTACGCGGGCAGTGTCGATCCCGACCATCGGCATCGGCGCCGGCCCGGATTGCGATGGCCAAGTGCTGGTGCTCCATGACATGCTGGGGTTGAACGAGGGCTTCACACCGAAGTTCCTGAAACGCTACGCCGAGCTCGGGCAGGCGGTCCGGGACGCGGTGGGCCGATTTGGCGACGAGGTGAGGGGCGGACAGTATCCCGGACCGGAGCATACCCATGGGAGTTGATCTCACTATCTCCGAGCGGGCGCGGGCCATCCACGACCGGGCCATCGTGTGGGATGCCCATTGCGATACCCTGCAGCGGTTGGTGATCGACAATGTTGACCTTGGCCTCGCGAGCACCGCACAGGCCGATCTTCCGGCGTGGCGGGCCGGAGGGGTCAAGGCCCAGGTCTTCGCGGTCTGGGTCGACACGATCTACGGCTCGACCCACGCCGCCCGTCGGGCGCTCGACCAGATCGCAGCCTTCCATCAATTTTTGGCCAAGTATCCGGATCAGGCCGGCCTGGCGATGACCGGGGCGGACGTCCGGCGGCTCGCGAGCGAGGGAAAGCTGGCCGCGATCCTCGCCATCGAGGGCGGCCTCGCAATCCAGAACGACCTCGGGCTGCTCCGGACCTACGCCCGGCTCGGCGCGACTTCGATGACGCTGACTCACTCGGCGTCGATCGATTGGGCCGACTCGTCGACCGATACGGCCCGGTGGGGCGGGCTCAACGACTTGGGCCGCGAGGTGATCGCCGAGATGAACCGGCTTCGGATGGTCGTCGACGTCTCTCACGTGTCCGACGCCACCATCGAGCAGGTCGTCGCGCAGTCGACGGCGCCGGTGATCGCGTCGCACTCGTCGAGCAAGGTGGTGTGCAACCATCCCCGGAACCTGACCGACGCATTGGCCCGCGCCATTGCCGGAACGGGCGGAGTGATCGGCATCAATTTCGTGACTGAGATCTTGGATCAGGCCTACTACGACCACGTAACGGCCAGGCGGAGTTCGGTGCTGACCCTGCTCAACGAGCCGACCAACTATCCACCGGAGGATCTCGACCGGATCGCCGCGGAGCGGCTCAAGACTTGGTTCAAAGATGTGGCGTTCCGGCCGCCGTTCGAGCGGATCATCGAGCACATCGTGCACCTGGTGAACGTGGCTGGGGTCGACCACGTCGGGATCGGCGCCGATCTCGACAGTTGCGTGATTCCGCTTCCCGAAGGCTTCGACAGCGTGCGGGACTATCCCAAGCTCACCGAAGCGCTCTGCCGGAAAGAGTTTTCCGACACCGACATCGAGAAGATTATGGGCGGGAATTTCCTCCGGGTGTTCGAATCGGTCCGGGGCGCGTGAGGAACCTCGTTCCCGGCAGGCTCTTCGTCCTGCTTTGCGCTCTCAACTTGCTCAATTACATCGACCGCCAGGCCGTGACCGGGCTACTTGAACCGATCCGGAAAGATCTTGGCGCCACCGACACAGAGATGGGATTGGTCGGCTCGGCTTTTCTGTTGACGTACACGTTTCTGCCGCCGCTCTTCGGATGGCTCGGTGATCGGATGTCGAGAACCCGGTTGCTGGCGTCGTCCGCGGCGGTTTGGTGCGTTGCCACGGCGTCGTCCGGGTTGATTGGGTCGGTGGGGCAGCTGGCGGTGACGCGGGGGTTCGTCGGAATCGGCGAAGCGTCGTACATGGCCAACTCGCCCGGGCTGATTTCCGATCTCTATCCGGCGGCACGGCGCGGGCGGATGCTCTCGATCTTTTACTCGGCAGCCCCGATTGGCGCGGCCATCGGGGTCTCGCTGGCGGGGTACCTTGCAGGACACTTGGGTTGGCGGGCCGCGTGCCTGCTCGTCGGCATTCCTGGTCTGGTGGCCGCTTTCGCGCTGTTCCGCTCGCCCGAACCGCCTCGGGGCTCGATGGACGTGGGCCCGGTCTTACCTCCCGCGCTGATCGGTGTGACTCTCCGGCAGTTGTTCCGGAACTCCGGCTACCGGCTCCTGACGCTGGCCTTTGCGGGTCACATCTTCGTGCAGAATGCGGTCGAGTACTGGCTCCCGACGATTCTCCAGCGCGACAAGGGCATCCCGATTGCCGAAGCCAACGCCACCTATGGTCTGATGGTGTTCATTGCCGGGATCGCGGGGCCGTTGCTCGGCGCCATGGCCGGGGAGTGGCTGCTCCGCCGAACGCCGAGGGCCTACAGCCTGATCGCGGCACTGGCCATCGTGGGCACGATCATCCCGCTGGTGGCGCTGGCCGTATCCCAAACTCGAGTGGTGTTGTTCGGGAGCGTTTTAGCCGAGGCGTTGTTCGGCAATGCGGCAACCGGCCTGGTGCTGGCGATCGCGATGGGACTGGTCGGCGCCGAGGTGCGAAGTACCGCCGCCGCGGTGCTGTTGACCAGTTGCCACCTGCTCGGCGATTTCATTTCGTGGCCCCTGGTGGGCGCGATGTCGACCGCGATGGCCGGCGGTCGGTTGGGCTGGCTTCGGGGCCTCGCGGAGTCGGCGGGTGTTCGGGGCTCCGATCATCTGAGCATCGCACTGGTGTCGGTTGCCGCGCCGGTGGCGCTTGCGGCCGGCATTCTCTACTTCGCGTCGGCTGGGCGTACTCTTGTTACCAAGAGTTAATGGTGTATTTTTGTTAGCGGAATCCTAACCGCAAAACTTTTGCTAGCGAAGTTTCAGTGAGGCGTGGGCCAACGGGTGTTCTTCGCACCACGGTCATCGACGGAGAGAAGGTGCGGTCGTTTCTTCCCGCCCCACTACCCCCGAAGCCGCCCTTGGCCGACTCGACAGCGTCTCCTCGCTGCTGCCGAACACCGGCCTCTTTCTCTATATGTATTTGCGCAGAGAGGCGGTCCTCTCCTCTCAGATCGAGGGGACCCAGTCGTCGCTCTCTGACCTCCTGCTCTTCGAACTGGAGGAGGTACCAGGGATTCCGACCAGCCCCCTCCGCCAGGTCGGTACCGTGGCCAAGTCTGCGCGCCTGGCCGAACCGACGGTCGCGACCGTGTTCAAGAAGATGACCAAGCTCGGTTTGGTTCGGGAGGTTACGGGCAAACGTCGAAATTGGATCTTCGGGTATGATCCGTATCTGCCAATCCTCAGTGAAGGAACCGAAGTCGAGTAGTCCGGAATGCTGAGATCACACCGTCCACGGGGGTACGATGACGCGAGCACCTATCTTTTGTGTCTTCTGGGCCGCGACGGCGTTGGCGCAGGCACCGGCCACCCTTCCGCCGGCCGAGCGACAGTTCGTAGCCGTAGATGCGCCGATCGTAGCGCTGGCCCACGTCAAGGTCGTGGATGGCACCGGCTCAGCGCCGCGTGATGACCAGACCGTGATTGTCGAGCGCGGCCGGATCACCTGGGTCGGCGCTAGTGGGTTGGCTCGGATCCCGGCTGGCGCTCAAGTCCTTGAGCTCGCTGGGCACACGGTCATCCCGGGTATGGTCGGACTCCACGACCACACGTTTTACGGTGGGGCACAGTGGCCGTATGTCCACCAGCCCGTGAGCGCGCCGCGGCTCTATCTTGCGGCGGGTGTGACCACGATCCGGACGACCGGGAGCATCGCGCCCTATCAAGATCTCATTCTCAAGCGGTCGATCGACGCCGGAGAGATGGTCGGCCCGAGAATGTACGTCACCGGTCCGTACATCACCGGCCCAGGCGGCAATCACGGCATCATGCACGAGGTCACCACGCCGGAGGCCGCCCGCCGGATCGCGGCGTATTGGGCTGCGGAGGGTGCCAGCTGGTTGAAAGTCTATGACCGGATCACCCGCGCCGAGCTGGCGGCGCTGGTGGCTGAGGCGCACAAACACGGCGTCAAGGTCACCGGCCACCTCTGCTCCATCGGTTATCGCGAAGCGGTGGAACTCGGCATGGACGCCGTCGAGCACGGTCTTTATGCCAATCAGGAGTACGATCCCGACAAGCGGCGCGATCAGTGCCCCGGGGTCAAGATGAGCGTGTTCGAGACCCTCGACCTGAACGGCGAGCCCGTCCAGGCAACCTTCCGCGACATGGTGCGGAAGCAGGTGGCCATGACCTCCACGGTGGCGATCTTCGAAGGGCTGATGGCGGACCGGCCGCCCCTCGAACAACGGACGCTCGACGCGCTCTACCCTCCGGCCAAAGAAGCGTATCTGCAGGCGCGGACCGCTCTGGCGGCGGCCGGGCCAGCGTCGTCCGGCGTGACCGAGGCCGCCTTCAAGAAGCTGCTCGGCTACGAGCTGGCGTTCGTCCAGGCCGGCGGGCTGTTAGGCGCGGGCGTCGATCCCACCGGTATTGGCGGCGTCCTGGCCGGCTTCGGTGACCAGCGGAACTACGAGCTCTTCCTCGAGGCCGGGTTTACTCCGGTGGAGGCGATCCAGGTTCTTTCCGCAAACGGCGCCCAAATCCTCGGTGCGGCGGCCGACTTCGGGACGGTGACTCCGGGCAAGTCAGCCGACCTGGTCGTCATCAAGGGCGACCCCACCATCCGCCCTGGGGATATTCGGAACGTGACCTTGGTGTTCCGGAACGGGGTCGGCTATGACTCGGCCAAGCTGATCGAGTCGGTGCGGGGGATGGTCGGGCTCCGGTAGCCGCTTGAAACCGGCCTGCTGACCAGGGGGTAGGACCCGTCCTAATGCACCTACTCCTTCAGGATCTTCGGTTTGCCGTTCGGCGCCTCGCCAAACGGCCCGGCTTCACCGTGATCGCGCTCCTGTCCATCGCCATCGGCATCGGCGCCAACACCGCGATCTTCTCCCTCGTCAACGCCACCATCTTCAGGAAACTGCCACTCGACCGGCCGGCCGAGCTGGTCGAGATCTACAAGGTGGCTCCGGGGTTTACCCACGGGCCGGTGTCGTTCCCGGACCTCCGCGATCTCGAGCGCGAAGGGGGCGAGGTCTTTACCGGGGTGGCCGGGTTCCGGCTGAGTTTCGTGGAAGAAGACGTCGCGGGCGGAGTCGAAGCGCTGCTGGCGGAGGTCGTGACCGGGAACTACTTCCCGCTGCTCGGCGTACCCGCTCTCCACGGGCGGACCCTGCTCCCGTCGGATGACGTGGTACCCGGGGTGGCCATCCCGTGGTGATGGTGTCGTATGGGTACTGGCAGCGCCGTTACGGCGGCGATCCGGCGGCGGTGGGACGAGAAATCCGGCTCAATGGCCGGCCCTTCACGATCGTTGGCGTGGCGTCGCGGGCCTTTACCGGGAGCCTCCGGGGTTTGAGCCCGGCCATCTACGGCCCCCGGATGATGGTGAACCAGTTAAACCCCTCCGATGTCAGTGACCTCGAAGCCCGCGGCGACCAGGGCGTTTTTCCCAAGGCGCGGCTCAAACCGGGCGTTTCGCAGGGCCGGGCGGCAATCGTCCTGGCGCGCCTCACCCGGTCGCTCCGGGAGCAGTATCCGGGTCCCTGGCAGCAGGACACCAAATTCGTCGCCGTCGCCACCGCCGACATCATCATGAACCCGATGCTCGATCGGGTCATCGTCCCCGCGGCGATCTTGATGATGGTGGTCGTGGGCTTGGTATTGCTGATTGCGTGCGCCAACCTCGCCAGCTTTCTCCTGGCCCAGGCCGCTGATCGGCGGAAAGAGGTGGCCATCCGATTGGCCATGGGAGCGGAGCGGGGTCGCCTGATCCGGCAGTTCCTCACCGAGGCCGCGGCAATGGCCCTGGTCGGGGGCGGGGCCGGTATCCTGCTCGCGTCGCTGATCTTGAGCGGCATCGAACACGCCGATCTTCCCTTGCCGCTTCCGATCGCGCTCGACCTCCGTCCGGACGCCACCGTGTTGGCCTTCAGCTTGATGCTCACCGTCGTGGCCGGACTGTTGTTTGGCTTGGCGCCGGCGCTTCAAGCGACAAAACCCGAGGTGGCGCCGACGCTCAAGAACGAAGGGGCCGGCGGCGGCCGTCCCAACCGATGTAACCTCCGCAACGTGTTGGTGGTCGCCCAAGTTGCGGTATCGCTTCTGCTGTTGGTGGGCTCGGCCCTTTTTCTTCGAAGCTTTCGGGCCCGGCTCGACATCGATCCCGGGTTCGGCGCCCGTCCGGCCGCCGTGATCAACGCGCAAGCCAGCCCGGCGCTCCGGGCCGGGGACCAGGGTCGCGGATTCTTCCGAACCCTCCGCCAGGAACTCCTGGCGTTGCCGGGCGTGGAGGCCGTGGGTTTGACCGGCGACCTCCACCTGAGCCCCCTCAACAACTCCCAGGCTGACGTCAGAGTTCCCGGCTTCGATCCGCCGCCGGACCGCCCCGGGCATCTCGTCTATACGACGCGGGTCGACGCGGGCTTCTTTGACGCGGTCGGCGTTCGAATCGTGGCAGGCCGAGCATTCCAGGAAAGCGACCGGGACGGGGCGCCGGTCGTAATCGTCAGCGAAGCATTCGCCGACCGCTTCTGGCCCGGACGGAGCGCGTTAGCCCAGGTGTTCCTGGTCGACACGGTTCAGCAGACCGTGGTCGGGATCGCCGCCGATGCCAAGGTCAATTCCCTCGGGGAAGACCTGACCCCGTTCCTCTATCGCTCGTACGAGCAGCGTCCGGGCTCGGGCATGGAAGTCGTGATCCGAACCGCCGGCACCGCCGATGGCTTCGTGGCCAAGGCCGTGGCCATCGCGCGGCGACTCGATCCGGAACTGCAGATCATCGAGGCCAAGACGATGGAGCGTCACCTGTCCGCGATGCTGCTGCCCCACCAACTGGCGGCATGGATCATCTCGGCGTTCGGGGCGCTGGCGCTCTTGCTCGCCTCGATCGGTCTTTTCGGGGTGGTGAGCTATGCGGTGTCGACCCGCAGCCGCGAAGTTGGGATCCGGATGGCGCTCGGCGCGGAGCCACAGGGTGTGGTCCGGTTACTGATGGGGAGCGGCCTTCAACTCGTCGTGGTGGGAACCGTCATCGGGTTGGGTCTGGCGCTGGTTGCGGGCCGGGCGCTGAGCGGGGTGCTTTACGGGGTCCAGTCGATGGATCCGGTGGCCTTCGTCGTCGCGCCGGTCGTGCTGGTCCTGGTGGCGGCGCTGGCCGCCTGGCTCCCGGCGCGCCGGGCCATTCACATCAGCCCGGTCCGGTCACTGAAGGGCGACTGACCCGCTCAGATCTTGAAGAAGATCCCCCGGCGGTACAGGAAGTAGCAAAGCCGCCACTCGAGGGCAAACACAGCCAAAGCCGTGACAATCCCCATGACGGGCGCGGGAACCCGCGCCATCGCCAGCAACCCGTTGGTGATGGCGCCAACATACCCCGTAAACCACCGATTGCCGACGATTTCGAAGAAGAGGTAGATGAACAGCGAGTTCATCCCGACCACGATAAAGAAACTAATCAGCGGCCGGCGTTTGTGGATGTCGATGGCCCAGTAGCAGGCCGCCAGTCCGAGCAGACAATATCCGCCCGACGCGAGCACGAAGGAGCTGGTCGCGATCCGTTTGATGATCGGAGTTGTGGTCAAATCGAGTCCGAAGCCCACGACGAGCCCGGCGATCCCGGCGGCCACGAGCCAGCGGACCTTCTCCAGACCCGGCTTGGAGGACAACAGCAGTTTCCCGGCGACGGCTCCCCAGATCGTGTGCGCGGTGGTTGGGAGACAGTTGATTGCGACCCAGCCGTCCGGGTTGATCTTCCCCATCAGGATCAGATCGAGGTAGTTGCCGACGTTCTGCTGATCGGTGAACGGTTGGTCGAAGCCTGGGACCCCGGCCAGCCGATAGAGGACTTCGGTCAAGACCAGCAGACCGATGCTGAACCCGATCTGCCACCGAGCTGGCCACCGAAAAATCAGGAAAGCCACCAGCAACGTGAAGGAGAGTTGGGTCAGCACGTCCCAGAGCTCGAACGACAGTCCTTGGGGCCGGACCGCGTAGTCGAGGACGCCGAAGAAGAACAACCACCCGGAGCGCCGGAGCGCCTTCCGGAGTGACGCACTCCAGCTGACGCCCAACCCGGCCTGGCGAGTCAGCGACAGCGCGAGCGCCGTCCCCGCGATGAACATGAACCCCGGCTGGATCAAATCCCAAAACCGAAGTCCGTGCCACGGGTGATGGTGAAACTGGACCGCGAACGCGTGAAACGGAGTGCCCTCGAGTTCGAGCAACCGGGTGTACAGTTGGGAGCTCTCGAGCATCAGCAGGACCATGATCAGGCCCCGCATGAAATCGAGGGACAGGAGCCGTTCCGCCGGAACCGGGGCCGGGTTCGAGTCGACCGCCATTGGTTATTCTCTCCGTTTTTCCCGCATCGTTAGTCCGGCGGCAGTCGCATCATAGCCAGCAACTTGACCAGCCTGGGATTGGGGCGAAGTCGGTCGTAGAGCAGAATCGACTCGATGCCGAGCGGAGCGATGCCTCGCTGGCTCGCCTCCGACTCGAGCACCGCCATGGCCTGACTTGGCCGCCCAGACGCGAGCCTGCCAATCACAACCGCTCCGACGACCGCGCCGGCCACGGCCAACCACCGGTGCCGCGAGGGCCGAGTCGGCCGAAGGGGAATTGCCGCCGCCGCACCGGCCCCCAAGGCGTAGCGATCCGCCAACTCTTTCTCGAGGCGCCCTAGAACGCTGGCCACGGCTCCTGGATTCCACGGGGTGGGAGAATCTGCAAATATGGCCTCGCTCGGGTCGGGCGCAAACCCAAGCGGCCCCCAACTGGGTCTGCCCTGCCCGGGTGGGTAGATTGGCAGGCGTGTCCATACTCCAGCACTTGTTCGTCCAAAATCGAGCGTGGGCGGTTGCGACCGAACGCCAGCGCCCCGGCTTCTTCGCCGCCCTCGCCACCCAGCAGGCACCCCGGTACCTCTGGATCGGTTGCTCCGACAGTCGGGTGCCGGCCAGTGAAATCGTCGGGCTCATGCCGGGCGAACTGTTCGTGCACCGGAACGTCGGGAACGTCGTGGTGCATACCGATCTCAACTGCCTGTCGGTCCTTCAGTACGCGGTTGATGTGATCAAGGTGGAGCACATCATCGTGTGCGGTCACTATGGCTGCGGAGGCGTGCGGGCGGCATGGGACGCGGTGCCGTTGGGTCTGATCGACAATTGGCTCCGCCATATCCAGGACGTGGCCGACCGGCATCGCGAGGACCTCGCCGCCCGGCCGACCGCCGAGAACCGGGTGGACCGGCTCTGCGAGCTGAACGTCCTCGAGCAATCGGCCAACGTCTGTCGGACCTCGATCGTCCAGGAGGCGTGGAGCCGCGGCCAGCACCTCGCGGTTCATGCCTGGATCTACTCCCTCCAGGACGGCCTGCTTCGGGACCTGGAGTTCACGCATGCCCGCCCTGACCGGCCGAACCAGCCGGCGCCTTGAGCCGACAAACCACCGCGATCCTGATCGAACGTCACGGGCCTCCCGAGGTACTCGTCGAGCGGACCATCCCCCTCGGCGACCCGGGGCCGGGCCAGGTCCATCTCGAAGTGGCCGCAACCGGCGTCAACTTTGCCGATCTGTTGATGCGGGCCGGCCTCTACGGCACGGTTCCGCCGATGCCTTACAGCCCTGGGTTCGAAGTGGTCGGCACGGTCCAGGGCATCGGGCCCGGCGTGACCGACTGGGCTCCCGGCGACCGGGCGGTCGGGTTGATTCGGCACGGCGGCTACGCCCGCGATCTGATAGTGGCCACGCCCAACCTGTTCCGATACCCAGCCAGTCTGTCCGCGCCTGAGGCGGCGTCGGTCCCGGTGGCGTTTCTCACGGCCTGGGTGGCCCTGTTCGAATCGGCCCGGCTCCGCGATGGGGAGACCGTCCTCGTCTTGAACGCGGCCGGAGGGGTCGGGACTGCGGCCGTGCAACTCTGTCGCTGGCGAAACATCCGGGTCATCGGAACAGCGGGCTCGGAGTCAAAACGCCAAGCCGTGGTCGACCGGTTGGGCGCCGCGGCGTGCTTCGACTCGGCCGGCGATTGGGGTGCCGAGGTGGCGCGGCTGGTCGGTCCCCGCGGGGTGGATGTGGCGCTCGATGCCGTGGGGGGTCGGGCCACGCCGATGTGCCGCTCGCTGCTGGCGCCGCTTGGCCGATTGGTGTTTTACGGAATGAGCGACGCGATGCCGGCCCGGAAGAAGAACTGGATCGCGATGATCCGGGCGTGGCTCCGCACCGGCCGGATTCACCCGCTCGACCTGATCGAGCCTAACGCTTCGGTGGCCGGCATCCACCTGCTCCATCTCCACGCGAAAGAATCCCTGCTTCGACCCGCGCTCGAGCAGATCTATCAGGCGGTCACGGCCGGCGCGCTCACCCCGCTGGTCGACCGAGTGTTCTCGCTGGATCGGGCCGGCGCGATCGAGGCGCATCGGTATCTCCACGACCGGCGGGTCTTCGGCAAGGTGGTTTTGGCATGATGGTACACTTCGGTCGTCCCCTTTTTGCCTGAGCGTGGAGGTGGTCGTGACGAATGCCTTTTCGTGGCGGATGCTCTGGCTGGTCGCGTCAATCGTGGCGGCCGGATCGCCGCCCGCCCCGCTCGGCGCCCAAGCCGGCCGGACCACCATCTACCGAGATACCTGGGGCGTGCCCCATATCTACGCCGACCGGGAAGCCGACGGATACTACGGTTTCGGGTTCGTCGCCGCGGAAGACGAGGGTGAGTTCATCGGCCGGATTGCTCTGGCCTCCCGCGGCACCGCCGCTTCGGCGTTAGGCGCCGAGGGAGTCGAGTCGGACTACACCTCCCGGCTCTGGCGCCACTATGCCGAGTCTCGAATCGGGCTCAACCGGCTCAGCCCGGAATTGCGGCGGAACTACGACCGGTGGGCCCAGGGCTTTAACCAGTACGTGACCGACCATCGGACGGCCCTGCCGGCGTGGATGCCGGTGCTTACCGCCGTCGATTTGGTCGCCATTTCCCGGTGGCTGCTCTGGCTTGCCTATCAGGCCGGCGACGGATTGTCGAAATGCCGGGCCTCGGGCGTGGAGTTGTCGGCGGCCACGGAGGCCGGGCTCGCCAATCGGGCGGTGGCCGCTTCGAACGAATGGGTGGTGGCTCCCTGGCGAACCGCCGGCGGCCGCACCATGGTGCTGAGCGACCCCCATGGCGGAGTCGACGGGCAGTTTGTCTTTGAGTTCCGGCTCCATGCGGGCCAACTGGAGATCGGCGGGTTTTCCGTTGTGGCGATGCCGCTGTTGATCCAGAATCGCCGGGTGTCGTGGGGCATGACCACGGGGGCCCCGAGCGTGGCGGATTGCTATGAGGTCCGGCTCGATCCGGGTAGCACCGACCGCTATCAGATTGATGGCCGCCCGCACCGAATCATTCGAGAGTCCACTCGGATCGAGGTAGCGGGCGGGCCGCCGGTGGTTCGGACCCTCGAATACACCCGGCACAATGGCGTCCTCTCGCCGGTGGTGGCCCGGAAGGACGGCAAGGTCTGGGTGGTCAGCACCAGTTACATGGACCGGGCCGGTGATTTCGACGAAGAAGTGTACCGGATGGCGCTGGCCCGGAATGTCGGGGAGGTCAAAGCCGCCATGCGGATTCAAGGGATGTTCCCACAAAACGTCATGGTGGGCGACGCCGACGGCGGCAGTTTTTACCTCCGAGCGGGGCGAACGCCCCGCCGCCCGCCGGGTGTCAACTGGCGGCGGGCGCTCGACGGCAACACCGCCAAGACCGCCTGGCTCGGTATCCACCCGGTCGAGGACCTGGTTCAGATCGAGAACCCCACCAGCGGCTACATGCTGAACAACAACATCGCGCCCGACCGGATGTTCGAGGGCAGCCCGCTTACCGCCGACCGGTATCCGGACTACATCTTCAACGACCAATCGGGGCGTACCAACTCACGGGGCCGGCGAGCGACCGAGGTCCTGTCGGCGGCCGTTCGGTTCACGGCCGCGGACGCGATCGACTTGGCGCTCGATGAACAATGGATCGACACTGACCGGTGGCGAGAGGCGCTCCGCCGGACCCTGGCGAGCGATCCGGCCCGAATCGCCGCCTTCTCGCCTGCCGCCCGGATCCTTGCCGATCGATTGCTTCGATTCGACGGCCAGGCGCGGGCGGATTCGAAGGCCGCGTTAGGTTATTGGTATTGGCGGACGACCCTGCTCCGCCAGGCGGGTGCCGCGGGGACCATGGCGGTCCTGGATTCCGGCACCAATCCGGCCGCTCCAATCGGGGCCGGCGTGGCCGACCGGGTATTCGCCGCGCTTGACGGAGCGGTCGCGGCCATGGCCCGGGAGAGCCGGACCGAGGCGACCCTGGGTGAGGTGTTTCGGATCGGCCGCCCCGGTTCGACCTCATACCCGGTAGGCGGCGTGGCCCTCGCACCCGATAACCGGGCCCTCTGCGAGGGCTTGGTGTCGTGGAACCTGCTCTGCGTCCATACCCTTCGGGCCTTCACGGCAACGGCACCCGACTCGAGCGGCCACCGGATGGCCGAGATCGGGTCGCGGTTGTTGCGGTTGACGATCTTCAGCGACCCGATCCAGTCGTTCACCCTTCATAATTTCGGCCAGACCCCGAAGGCCGGTTCGCCCCATCGGGACGACCAAGCCCGGTTGACCAGCGAACGGCGCCTCAAGCCGATGCTGTTCGACCGAGCGGAGCTGATGCCCCATGTCACATCGCAGATGACCCTCGAGGTACCGCCGCTATGACGACAACGAAGACCCAGCGCTCCGCCTTCGTGGTCGCCATCGTACTGGCCGGGGCCGGCGAGTTGCCGGCGCAGCGGACCGGCGAATGGAATGTCACCGAACCCCGGGGCAAGACCCGAGTGATCGATTTCACCGTCGATCAGGGTACCTACATGTCGGTCGATCCCTCGCCGGACGGGGCGTGGGTGGTGTTCGATCTCCTCGGGCACGTGTATCGGGTCCGGATGGCCGGCGGTACGGCCGAGAACCTGACGGCCGGGAGCGGGATCGCGCTCAACTACCATCCGCGGGTGTCGCCGGACGGGCGGGAGATCGCGTTTGTCTCCGACCGGAGTGGGCAGGACAACCTCTGGGTCATGAACTTCGACGGCTCCAATCCGAGGCAGATCCTTGCGGACGACGATTCCCGGGCGGCGGAACCGGCGTGGAGCCCGGACGGCCAGTCGATTCTGATTTCCCGAAAAATGAAATCACCGGCGGGGTTCTATCGGACCAACGACGAGATCTGGCAGTTCTCCCGTGCCGGGGGGCCGGGCAAGGTTCTCGTGAAGCTGGCACCCTCGGCGTCTTCGGTTCCGGCGCGGGCCGGCTATTGGGTCGGCCAGGATCGGGCCCAGTGGCCCTCGATGTCGCCCGACGGCCGTTTCGTCTACTTCCACTCGTCGCTGTTTTCTGGTGCCGACCGGCGGCTCCGCCGCCTCGAGGTGGCCTCGGGCCGGATCGATGATTTGACCGAGGCCAAAGATCGGTACCTCACCTGCTGCGGCCGGACCAGTTATCCGGCCCGGCTCGGCGAGATCGCGCCCGAGGTGTCGCCGGACGGCCGGTGGCTTGCCTTTGCCCGAAAGATTCCCGGGGCGAAGACGTCGTACCGGGGCCACGATTACGTCGGTCGGACCGCGCTCTGGCTCCGCAATCTCGAGACCGGTACCGATCGAGTGATCATGGATCCGATTACCAGCGACGCGATGGACCTCCATCCCGCCTGGGATCACCGGGCCTTGCCCGGATATGCCTGGACCCGGGACGGCAAGTCGATCATCCTGACCCAAGGCGGGAAGATCCGGCGGCTCTCGGTCGAGTCGGCCCGGGTGGAAACGATTCCGTTCGAGGCCCGGATCCGCCGGGAAATTTCGGAGATGGCCCGGCATGCGGCCAAGATCGACGATCGATCGTTCCAGCCGAAGGCGCTCCGCTGGCCGGTCTCGTCACCCGACGGCCGGCGGCTGGTCTTCGAAGCGGTCGGGCGACTGTGGATCAAGAGTCTGCCGAACGGTGCTGTGTCGCCGCTCGTCACGACCCCGGCGGCGGCGTTCGAATTAACGCCCGCGTGGTCGCCCGACGGCCAAACGGTGGTCTTCACGACCTGGAGCGACACCGAGAGCGGCGCGGTCTGGCGGGTGCGGCCCGGCCAAGCGCCGGAGCGGCTTACCGAGACCCCGGGCCGCTATCTCCATCCCCAGTTCGCGGCCGACCGGCGGACCGTGGTGGTCAACCGATGGGCGCCCGCCATGAACTATTTCCCCGACGCCGCCGGGTGGGAACTCGTGGCGCTCGGCGACGGCGGCCGGTCATCGGTGGTCCGGGGTCCGGGGCCCGTAGTGGCGACGGCCTTCGACAGCGCGGGCCTCGAATACCGGGTCCGCGGCACCACCCTCGTCGCCACCCGGTCAAGCGGCCGGAATCCGTGGCTCCATCCGGTGGTGGCCGGGTCGGTGGCGCTGGTGGCGCCGTCACCGGACGGCCGGTGGCTCGCGATCCAGCAGCAACACGACATCTACCTCGCCCCATTGCCGGCGGTGGCGGCCGGCGATTCCCTGATGGTCAGCCTGGCGGATGACTCGCCGTCGCTTCGGCGGCTGACCCGGCAGGGCGGGATGTTTGCTCGGTGGCGGAATGCCACCACGGTCGAAATGGTGAGCGCCAACCGCTACCTGGTCCATAACGTGACCACCCAGGTCACCGACACGATCCCGATCGGCTTCGACGTCCCCCGCGATCGGGGGCTCGGGACCATGGCATTTACCGAAGCCCGAATCGTCACTCTCGACCAGCGGCGGGTCATCGAGCGCGGTACGGTGGTGGTGACGGACGGGCGGATTGCTTGCGTCGGGGTCTGTTCGCTGACGGGGATCGGGCACCGGGTCGATGCTCGCGGCAAGACGATTATTCCGGGGTGGGTTGATGTCCATGCCCATCACACGACCGATGAGACCGACGGAATGATCCCGGAGCATCGGGCGTCGTCAGCCCGCTACTTGGCCTGGGGCGTAACGACCACCCACGATCCCGCCAGCCAGGAACAATCGAGCTTCTCGCTTTCGGAAATGATCGAGGCCGGCCGCCTCACCGGACCCCGCACTTACTCGACGGGCGTCCCGCTCACCTGCAGTGATTTCGATGATCTCCGAAACATCGCGTCCTACCAAGACGCGCTCGATCACATCCGGCGCGAGGCAAACCTCGGGGCGATCTCGATCAAGGATTACCGGCAGTGCACCCGGATCCAACGCCAGATGCTGGCCGAAGCGGCGCGGGCCGCCGGGGTCACCCTGACCTCGGAGGGCTCCGATCCGTTGTACTTGGTCGGCTTGATCATGAATGGCAGCACCGGCTGGGAACACGCCATCCAGTATCACCCGCTCTACGCCGACTACACCAAGTTTCTCGGCAAGGCCGGAGCGCACTACTCGGCGCAGCTGTTCATTTCCGATTATCCTCATGGCGCGGCCATCGATTATTGGCTGGGGCAAGAGGATCTCTGGCGGAACCACAAGGTTCGGGAATGGAGCCTCTGGCCGGAAACGGCCTTCCGCCGCGGCCTGACGAAGAAGCCGCTCGAAGAGTTTATCTTCCCGATCCTGGCCGAGGGCGCGGCCGACATCAAGCGGAACGGCGGGTATCTCGGGGTCGGTGCTCACGGCGAGCAAGATGGTCTCGGCACCCACTGGGAGGTCTGGAGTTATGCCCAGGCGCTGACCCCAATGGAGGCGCTCGAGGCGGCCAGTCTCGACGGGGCCCACTTCCTCGGACTCGAACGGGAGCTGGGTTCGATTGCGCGCGGCAAGTTGGCGGACTTGGTGGTGCTCAATTCGAATCCCCTGGTGGACATTCGAAAGACCACCGACATTCGGTACGTGATGAAAGCGGGCCGGCTCTATGAGGCTCGAACGATGGATGAGATCTGGCCTCGGCAGAAGCCGTACGGGAGGAAACCGTGGGACCAGCCCGAGATCCACCGGCTCGATGTCCGGCCTGATACCTACTGGGATCGGTCAAATCGGCACTAGGTTCGCGTCCCGCACGCGATTTCTCCCGACGGCGAAAGCACGGTCAAACGTGAAACTGTCCCTTCTGGCTCTTCTCGTCTTTGCCCCCGTTGGGCGCCTCGCCGCCCAGCCGGTCCCGATTCCGGCGAACACGGTCACCCCGTTCACCGTCCGGGGACATCGGCTCATGGTACCGGTCCAGAGCACCTGGTTCCCGCTCTACGACCGGAACCCCCAGACCTACGTGCCGAACATTATCGAGGCAAAGGCCGGCGACTTCAGGGCCCAAACCCACCGGGTGGATCACGGGCCGAAGGTGCCGAGTCACCTGGCGGTGGGGGTGGTTCCCGACTGATGATGAGGATCCGCGCGGTTACGTTCGCGGTGGGGCTGATCGGCACGTTCACCGTTCGCACCACGCTGGCCCAGCGGCCTGAGGCCGGGAATTACTCGACGGTCCGATACCAGATCGTCGAGACCCGGAGCATCATGGTCACGATGCGCGACGGGGTCCGGGTGTCGGTGGACCTCTATCGGCCGGCCGCTCCGGGGCCGCAGGCCGGGATTCTCTACATCACGCCCTATGACAACGCCGGGATCCGGGCCCGGGCCCGATGGTTTGCCGAGCGCGGTTTCGCGGTCATCGCGGTTGACTCGCGGGGCCGGTTTGATTCCGAGGGTGATTGGGACCCGTTCACCCCCAACCACAAGACCGACGGCTACGATCTGGTCGAGTGGATTGCCAAGCAGCCGTGGAGCAACGGCCGGGTCGGGATGATCGGCGGATCGTACTCGGGCTGGACCCAATGGTGGACGGCCAGCCAGGCGCCGCCGGCGCTCAAGGCGATCGCGCCGCAGGTCGCGCCCCCCGACCAGATGGAGAACATCCCCTATCAGAACGGGATCATGTTGGGGGCCTTCGTCGATTGGGCCGGTTGGATGTCGGGCCGGACCGCGCAGGTGGTCGACAGTGGTCCGTACGGCGGCTACACCAACACCCGGGCCCGCGACCTCTGGCACACCCCGTACCTCACGCTCAACGAGGCGCGCGGGCTGGCGTTTGCGCCTTGGTGGGAGACCTGGATCCGGGCCAACCTCTCGACCCATCCCTATTGGAAAGGGATCTCGTATCAGGGCCCCGAGAACTACGCCCGGATGACGGTGCCGGCGCTCAACATGACCGGCTGGTTCGATGCGGATTTCCCGGGCTCGCCGATGAATTATCTCGGCATGAAAGCCTACGGTGGGTCCGTCGAGGGGCGCCGGCCCAAGCTGATGATCGGACCGTGGTACCACGGGCTCAACGAACGGGTGGTGGGCGGCATCGACTACGGGCCCGAGGCCTTGATCGATCTCGACGGCTATATCGCCCGGTGGTACGACTACTACCTCAAGGGGATCGACAACGGCGTCGTCAACGATCCGCCGGTCTGGGTCTTCGTGATGGGGCCGAACCGGTGGTATGCGGAAAAGGACTGGCCGCTTCCGGAGACCAAGTGGACGCCATACTACTTGACCAGCGGCGGGCGGGCCAACTCGCTCAAGGGTGACGGCGTCTTGTCGGCCACCCAGCCGAAGACGGCCGGGCTCGATACCTACGTGTACGATCCCGAGCACCCGACCCAGTCGACCTACGGAACCCACGGCCACATTCCCGGCGCGGTCGATGCCCGGCTCGGTGCCATCGGCGACGAGGTCGTGGTCTACCAGACCCCGGTGCTCGGCGAAGACGTCGAGGTCACCGGGCCGATCGAGGCGACCCTGTTTGCCGCCACCTCGGCGAAGGACACCGATTGGATGCTCCGGCTGGTCGACGTCCATCCGAGCGGCTATGCGGCGTTGCTCGGCGAAGGCATCATGCGGGCGCGGAACCGCGACCCGGCCGCGGGAGGGCGGTTCAACGCGGCGCAGTTGAGCACCATCGAACCCAATAAGGTCTACGAGTACCGGATCAAGTTCTGGCGAGTTACCGGCAACGTCTTTGCGAAGGGCCACCGGATCCGGCTCGAGATCTCGAGCAGCTACTATCCGTTCTATCTCCGAAATCTCAATTCCGGCGCCGACAACGCCGGACTGGCCACCGAGTCGGTGGTGGCGACGCAACGGATTCACCATGGAGCGACGTATCCCTCGCGGATCCTCCTGCCGGTCATTCCCGCCAGGGGCGACAGGTGAAACCAGGGCTCGCGGGTCTCCTTACCGTCGCGGTGCTCGGCTGCGGAGGCCCTGATCCCGTCGCTCCGCCGCCGCCCCCGCCGCCGGCGGAGGTTACCTCCCTCACCGTGACCCCGCTCCAGGCGATCGTCACTGGTGGCGAACGGGTGACCGCGACGGCCGTGGCCCGGACCGCCCAAGGCTCGGCGCAGGCCACCATCGATTGGAAGTCGAGCGATCCATTGGTTGCGACCGTGGCCACGACCGGCACCATCACGGCGACGGGCAATGGGACGGCCACGATCACGGCCTCGGTCGGAAGCGTCAGCGCCGCCCTCGAATTCAAGGTCGCCCCGCCGGGCCTCGGCCGGATCGTTGACTCGGTCCGCCGGGCGTACGGACTGCCGGCCATGGGCGGCGCCATCATCACGAGCGCCGGCACCGAAGCGCTGGCGGTCGCCGGCACCCGGCGCGCCGACCGGGGTCCGTTCGTCACGGTGGACGACAAGTGGCACATCGGGTCCAATCTCAAGGCGGTCACTGCCGCGCTCGCGGCCACCGTGGTCGACCAGGGCACGCTGGCCTGGTCGACGACCATCGGCGCGGCGTTCCCGGACTTGGCCGCCATGATGCGGCCCGAGTACCGGGACGTGACGTTAGGCGATCTTCTCTCTCACCGGGGCGGGATCCGGAATGATCCGCCGGTGTCCGCGTTCGTGGGTGCCACCGCGAAATCACAACGGGACGGCCTGGCGGCGTGGACGCTGGCCGAGGCGCCGGTCGGTCCGGTCGGGGTCTTCGCCTACAGCAATTTGGGCTACGTGCTGGCCGGCGCGATGATCGAGCGCGCCGAACACGGGGTCTACGAGGACCTCTTGGCCAGCCGGCTGCTCCAACCGTTAGGCGTCACTGGGCTCGGGTGGGGCCCGCAGGCCGCGGCCGGCGCCAGCGACCAGCCGGTGGCCCACTCCTTCCAGAACGGCCGCTGGGCTCCCTGCGAAGGCTGCGACAATCTCCCTGGTCTTTCGGCCGCTGGGCGGGCCCACCTCCCGTTGGGTGACTGGGCCAAACTGATCCGCGAGTTCCTGGCGGCCGATGCCGGGGCATCGACCCTGATCACACCGGCCACCGGCCGGGATCTGTTCACGAACCGAGTGCCGCTCACCGGTACCGACAGCTACGGGCTTGGCTGGGTCTTGGTCACGCGCGGGTGGGCCGGCGGCCGGGCCGCGGCGCATGAGGGATCCAACACCGTCAACCACTCGGTGGCTTGGCTGGGCCTCGGCCGCGGCATCGGATTCATTGCGGTCACCAACGCGGCTGATCCCGCTACGGTGCGGACCGGGCAGGCACTCGATGTATTGATCGGGCGGATGATCGGCTGGCACGACACCGGGAAGTGACATAGCTTGAATCGGTGGATGTCCCCGCATCAATTCGAGGAGTGCCCATGCCGACACCGTCCCGTTTCCTGATCGCGCTGGCCGTGCTGGCCACCCCGTCCGTCGGCCTGACCGCCCAAACCCCGGTCGCCAACCGCCTCATGATGGAAGACTTCCTCAACGCCGAAGCGCCGAAGGATTTCTTTCGGGGCGGCGGACCGGAGATCTCACCGGACGGCAAGCAAGTGGCCTACTCGCGGTGGTGGATCGACAAGATGACCGATCGATGGAAACAGTCGGTCTGGCTGGTCAACAGCGATGGCTCCAAGAACCGGTGGCTGGTCGACGCCGGGGGCCAGCGGTGGTCTCCGGACGGGACCCGGCTCGCCTTCGTGAAACTCGGCGAGCCGACCGGGGCGCAGATCTTCGTCCGCTACATGGACGCCGAAGGGGCGGTGACCCAGGTCACCCGGCTCGAGTCGGGGCCGGGCAACCTGACCTGGTCGCCCGATGGCAAGTGGATCGCGTTCACGTCCATGGTGCCGGAAAAATCCAAGTGGAGCACGGCGATACCCGGCAAGCCCTCGGGGGCCACCTGGGCCGAGGAACCGAAGGTGGTCGACCGGCTCCAGTATCGGTCCGATTGGAACGGGTACGTCGACGAGGGGCACACCCAGATCTTCGTCGTCTCGGCCAGTGGGGGGACACCGGCCCAACTGACCGAGGGCCCGTGGAATCACAGCCAGTTGTCGTGGTCGAAGGACGGCCGGGAACTTCTCTTCAGCGGGCTTCGGGTTCCGAAGGCGGAGTATCAGTGGCGGGAGTCGGAGATCTACGCGGTGGCCGTGGCTACCAAGGCGGTCCGACAGCTGACCGCCCGGAAGGGGCCGGACTTCGGGCCGGTGGTGTCGCCCGATGGGAAGATGGTGGCGTATCTCGGCTATGACTGGACCGACGACACCTACATCACCAACAAGTTGTACCTGATGGGCATCGACGGATCGAATCCGCGCCGGATCGACGGCTCGCTCGACCGTTCACCTGAAAACGTGTCGTGGGCGGCCGATGGCAGCGGCGTGTATTACGTCGCGCAAGACCGGGGGCAGGCGCAGTTGTTCTTTGCCGCCGCGTCCGGGGGCGAACCGAAACGGCTCACCACGGGTGATCACCTGTTGAGCGATCTCAGTCTCTCGCCGACCGGCACTGCTGCGGCGATCCTCAACACCAATAACTCCCCCGGCGACGTGGTGGTGTTCGACGCGAAGACTCCGGCGCCCAAGCGAATCACCGACTTGAATGGGGACATCCTGGCCGGCAAGCGGCTCGGCAGCGTGGAAGAGATCTGGTATCCGTCGGTCGAGGGGCTCAAGGTCCAGGGCTGGATCGTCAAGCCGCCGGATTTCGATCCCAAGAAGAAGTATCCGCTGATGTTGTCGATTCATGGCGGGCCGCACGGAATGTTCGCGAGCTCGCTGACCTATAAGTGGTGGGAGTGGCAGATCTACGCCGGGATGGGCTACGTGGTGCTGTTCACCAACCCGCGGGGCAGTTCAGGCTATGGAAGCAGCTTCGGCAATGAGATCAAGAACGCGTATCCGGGAAAAGACTTCAACGACTTGATGGCGGGGGTCGACACGGTCATCAACCGGGGCTACATCGATACCAAGAACCTGTTCGTCTACGGCTGCAGCGGCGGCGGGGTGCTGACGGCCTGGGTCGTGGGTCACACCGACCGGTTCACCGCGGCATCGTCGGAGTGTCCGGTGATCAACTGGATCTCCTTCGTCGGAACCACCGACGGGCCCAACTGGTACTACAACTTCGCCAAGTTCCCCTGGGAGGATCCGTCGGAGCATCTCCGGCGCTCGCCGCTGATGTACGTCGGCAACGTCAAGACGCCGACGATGGTGCTGACGGCCGAGGGCGATCTCCGGACCCCGATGCCGCAGACGGAGGAGTATTACATGGCGTTGAAGATGCGGCAGGTGCCGACGGTGATGGTGCGGCTCAAGGACGAGTGGCATGGGTACTTAAACCGGCCCTCGAACTTCCTCCACACGATTTCGTTCCGGGAGGGGTGGTTCCAGAACTTCAAGAAGAAGGACGGCCCCGTGCCCTGATCTGACGGCTGGGTCTACTGACGTCGGCCCCGGAGGCCGAGCGTCGTGAGGACCCGTTCGAACCGGGGATCCCCTCGGGGACCCCCGACCCAAGTTGGTGAGAAGGAGGCCATCCGGGGGCCACACGGCTTCCCCACCAGCCCCGCCGGGCGTAGCAGACCGCACCTTGCGCCCCGACCTCAACTTGGTCCAGCCCGAGCGCCCCGGCCCGGTGATCGCAATCCTAACGGGACCCCTCCCCGTCAGCACGGCGAAAGCCAACCCGCCGCCAGGGAGGACGACCGGTGAACGGTGCCAAACCTCGCCACGGGAGGTGTCCGGTACGGTCAAGACCGTTGCCTTCCCACCCCCCGCTGGTAACAACAGAAACCCACCACTCACTCCCCCCACGAGGAGCGTATCCGGGCCGAGCCAGCGCAGGTCCTGGATCCAGCTGCGCGAAGTGCCGATGGTGACGGCCGGGCCGGCGTCGGCGTCGCTGCGTTATCTCAAGCAGCGGTTCCCCGCCTGCGACGCGTACCAAGTCCACCTCCACGGCCACGCCGAAAGCGTCACGACGGACCGGATTCACCTCTGGACCGCGGCACGCTTCCTGGTAACGTTGGTGTAGTTGGTGAACGCGCTCGATTACGCCCACGGCCAGAGAGTGATTCACCGGGACATCAAGCCGGAGAACATCCTCCTCTCCCGCGGGCACCCGCTCCTCACCGACCTCGGGATCGCCCGGGCCGGCCCGGCCCGGCTGCAATGCTGGAGGTGAGCTTTCCTACTGACGGACCCCGAGGTCGACTTTATCCGGCGCCGCGAGGATTCGGCCACCCTCCTGCAGTTGATTGAGGAGAAGACCTTGTCGGCGGGATATCTAGTCTATGGCGGGGTCGACATGCTCCGGGATCGCGCCGTCACGATTCCTCCGGTGGAGGAATTCTCCCGGCGGGTCGCGAAGGGTGACCTCTTCAAGTAGCCGGGCTGAGCGGTTCATGGCAGAGATCCCGCACCAAGTCGTACTTTCTTTCTCAGGATCGCCTCGGGATCACCGGAAGAACGATGTGTGACGGAGCCTGGCTTGAATGGTGGATTTTCTGCGTAGCCACCACGGAACCTGTGGCCAGGCCCACGTTGTCCTCGCCGGTATTCAAGTTGCGCAAGTAGTAGGGAAAAAAACTGCTCGAGATCTCCACGCGGATGCGATGCCCCTTGGCAAAGACATTCGCCGTCCCGCGCCAGAACTCCAGTGTGTACTCATAGACCTGGTTCGGCGTGATCGTTGTGAACCGCTCCGCCGTGAAGCGACCCTGATTTTCCGGATCACGATTGCGCGCGCGGATCACGCCGTCGGTGAGGAAGGCGGTGCTGCCGTCCGGCCGCACATCCACAAGGCGCATCATCCAGTCGGTGTCCCGCGCAGACGTCGCCGCGTAAAGCTTGGCGGTGATTGGACCGGTGACTTCGACGTCTTCCGTGAGCACGGGCGTCGTGTACACCAACACGTCATCGGTGATGGCCGAGAGGCGGGTATCGAACGCCCCGTCTATGTCGCCGCGGCTGTTCTGAGAGCCGAAGAACGGATCGCGCGTCGGCGTTGCCGGATCGTAGATGTAGCTGTCGGCCGGCTCCGGTCCGCTCGGCGCAGTTGGGCTCAACACACCATCGCCCCGGATCGAGTTCGCCTTACCCTGACTGCGCAGAAAGAACTTGGTCCACTGGGTCCGCGGGAGCGGCCAGTCCGCTTCGGCGCGCCACTCGTTCGCGCCCATCACGAACACGTGCACGGGCGCGTCGCGCTCCACGCCATTATCGACGCCCTTCAGGTAATGGTCGAAGAACCGGGTGACGTAACCGTCCCAGTCGATGGCCGCGGCAGCGCCGTAATCAATCCCTCCGAGCTCCCGCGTGGCGACGGGCCAGTGATACCATGGGCCGATCACGAAACGCGGACGCCGCGCTTCCGGGGTTGCGCCGAGCGCCTTCATCGCCAAGTAGTTCATCGGAGTGCCGGGATGGTTGCCGTCAAACCACCCGGAGACCGCGAGCGAGGGCACGTTCACCCGCGCGTAACTCCCCTTTGTCTGGTAGGAGATCGCCTTCCAATAGGCCGATGTGGCGAGGTTGTCGCGGATCCAGGTCTCGAACCAGGGTGCATCGATCACGCCCCGGTTGCGGTTAACGTCGACATAAGGCGTGTGCATCAGGTCCTGCGCACGCTCGTTGACGAACCCTCCTTTCGGTCCCGGGGCCACCTCCTGTCCCGTCCGGCCAGCCATCATCGCAGCCCAGTCAAAGATCCACGACACGAGCACGCCGTTCTGGTACGGCGCATTGCTGAACGCGTCCGGCGGCGCGACCTCGGGGACGATCGCCTTGAGGGAGGGGGGTCCCTGTGTGGCAGTCCACCAGGTCTCCCACCCCATATATGAAGGGCCATACATCCCCACATTGGCGTTGCTCCACGGCTGCTTGGCGATCCACTCAACGACATCGTACCCGTCGGTTTTCTGCTTGGCACCGAACGGATCCCACTCGCCGTCCGAGTCATATCGGCCGCGGGTGTCGGCGAGTACAACCGCATAGCCCCGCGCGGCGAACCACTTCGCGCGTTCCTTCCACCCGGCGTTATTGTCGTAGGGCGTGATCGAGAGGAGACTGGCGTAGCGGCCCGGTGTCGCCGGCTGATAGATGTCCACCGACAGCTGCACGCCGTCGCGCATCGAAACTTTGTGTCCACGCGACTGCTGCACGCTGAACTGAGGCGGGGAATAGGACCCAGGATTCGGAGCCTGTGCAGCGGCTGGACGGAACGCGGTCGCGGCGATGACCGTTAGGCACCTAATGAGCAATGGCCGTGCGTGCGTGGGCATGCGGAACCTCGCAGGTGCTGCAGTGGGGCGCGAGCCTGGCGCGATCATACGGGCCGTCTAGGAATAGGAATAGGAATAGGACTTTCCTTCGCCCCTCCCAACCTACGAGGCCGGGGGCGGGCTGTCCACCTCGATCGGGGAGGCCTCGATGTTCCATGCCACCTTCGGCTACTACGCTCAGGGCGTGACACCCGGGACCGCCGTGCTGCCCGATGGGTAGCGGGAACGGTTGCTTCGAAGACGTGGAGTTCTGTCGCGCGACGCTGCGGCTCCGGTTGGTATATCTTGATGGCCCGACGTGGTCTTTGGCATCATAGGTGATGCGACATGGCATCAATGCCTTCCCCAGAGGCCGGGGCCCATGAGGTCACCGGCGCTCTGGCCGGCCGGCGTCGGCGCGGACTGGTCGTCCGCGCGCGGGGACGCCTCGCGAAATCGGGTGCCTTGGAGGCCGGTATGGCACTCGGTAAGTTGAGGCGCCACCCTCGTTCCATCGAGTACCGCCACGCCTCATGAGGCCGTTCCCATGACCCGTATCAGCGCCCTCCAAATCTGCCGAACCCTCATCCTGCTCTTCGGCGCCGCTCCGGCCGGCCTGCTCGCCCAGTGGAGTCATCGCTACCCTCAGGTGAAGGGCTGGAGTCACCATGTCTATCTCGAAGGATTCGAACTTCCGCTGCTGACCAACGGGCCGATCGATCCGGCGCCGTCACCGGACGGCCGGACCATCGCCTTCGCCTCCCGCGGCTGGCTCTGGCTGCTGGACCGCGACTCCGGTGTCGCCCGCCAGATTACCTCGGGGGCCGACGTCGATTCACGGCCGGCGTGGTCGCCCGACGGGCGCCAACTGGTCTTCATCCGGGACAACTCGAAGGAGACCGCGATTACCGCGCTCGACCTGGCCACCGGCGCCGAACGGGTGGTCGTCGACGAGGCGGCCCTCGATCTCGATCCGGCGTTCAGTCCCGACGGGAAGTCGGTCTACTGGAGTTCGGCCGTCGCCGGCGACCTCGACCTGTGGCGGATCGACCTCGTGACCGGAGCCAAGACCCGGCTCACCCAGACGGGCGACTTGGAGCTCGAGCCCCAGCCGCTTCGCGACGGGAACCGGATCGTCTACCTGTCGAAAGGCGCCTGGGGAAATCGGGACGAGATTCGGGTCCGCCGCCTCGACACCGGGGACGAGCGAATCCTCGTCACCGGGGACATTCTGTCGATGCTCCGCTACTCGGTGGCCCCGGACGACCGGCACCTGGTCTACACGATGCCAAGCAGCGACGGCAACGGCTGGGAACTGAGACTGACGTCGGTCGGTCCGACGCCCGGCACGACGGTCCTGCTGGGCCGCAGTCACGGGATGCCGCTGGTTCCGCGGTGGTCGGCCGACGGCCGGTCGGTGTTCTACAGCGAGGCCGATCGCGACCAGCAGATGCACCTCTATCGCATCGATCGCCAGGGCGGCAGCCCCACCGAAGTGACCATCGTCCGCTGGGATACCGCCCGCCCGACGGGTCGCCTCCGGGTCCGGACCCATCTGAGCGGCAACTCCGCCTCGACGGCGGCCCGCCTGGCCGTGCGCGACGGCCTCGGCCACCCGATGGTGCCCGATCGGGGCCAAGTCCGGTTCGACGGCCAGAACGGCATCGCCTTCTTCTACTCGCCGGGAACCATCGAACTCGTCGTCCCGGCGGGCGCCATCGACGTCGAAGCGGTCCAGGGCCTCACCACTCCGGTGGCGGCCGCGCGGACCACCGTCGCGGCCGGCGAGACCAAGGAAGTCGATATCGAGTTGGCCCCGGTCTGGAACGCCCGGGCGTCGGGGTGGTATGCCGGCGACCACCACTTCCATCTGAACTACGGCGGGCCCTATCGGCTGGCGCCGGCCGATCTCCTCCCGTTGGCGGCCGGCGAAGGCGTGGACGTGCTGACCCCGCTCATCGCGAACCTCCACACCCGGTTCGAGGAGCAACCGATGTTCCAATACCGGCGGCTCGACACCCTGCCGTTCGTGTACTGGGGCCAAGAGGTGCGCTCCCACTTCCTCGGCCACATCGGGCTGATCGGAATGCAGTCCCTCTTCTGGCCCTGGGTCTGGGGGCCCGGCTATGAGGTCTATGGCAGCGACGACCGGCCCAACCGCACCGTGCTCGAATTCGCCCGGCGGCAGGGAGGGATGGCCACCTACATGCATCCGATCATGGGCCCGACCCCGTTCGCGAAGGAGGCGTTAGGCGGAATCCCGGTCGAATTGGTGGCGGACGCCGTGCTCGGCCAACTCGACGCCCTCGAGATCGCCTGCCTCTGGAGTGACGAGATCGGTTCGATGGAGATGTGGCACCGGGTCCTGAATCTCGGGATCCCGATGGTCCCCTCGGCCGGGACCGACGTGATGAACAACTACTACCGGACGATGGCCATCGGGACGACCCGGGTCTATGCCCATGTCGACGGGGATCCGACCTTCACCAGTTATCTCGCGGCGCTCAAGCGGGGGAACAGCTTCGTGACCAACGGACCGATGTTGGACTGGACCGTGGGCGGGCAGCGGGCCGGCGGGGTGGTCGACGCGGGCCGGCCGGTGCGGTGGCGGCTGGCAATGCATTCCGCCGTCCCGGTCGAGCGGGTCGAGGTCGTGGTCAACGGGACGGTGGTCCATACCGCCCCGGGGCTCACCGAGCCCGGATCGAAGGACTACGAAGGGACCCTGACCTTGCCCAAAGGTGGCTGGGTGGCCGTCCGGGCCGTCGGGGGCGCCATCGGGCGGTGGCCCGCCATGGACAGCTACGCCTTTGCGCACACGGCGCCGGTCTGGATCGGCCGGGTCGGAAGTTATGAACCCGCAGCCAGGAAGCGGGCGGCGGCCGATTTGTTGGGTGCCCTCGGCGTGGCCGACTCCTCGCTGGTGGCTTCGTACCGTGAGACCCCGATCCCGGAGCTCAAGAGCCAGATGAAGGCGGCCCGCGAGCGACTGGAAGAGATCCTGGCCGGCAAGGAGTAGTCGGTATCGAGGACGGCGAGTGCCGGCGGCGGGGCGGAACGCCGGTCGTTTACTGGCGAACCCCCCGCCGGATGGTATGATCGAGGGACCGAGGTTCCCGAACTGGTGTCGGGCGACAGC